>JAGRGH010000036.1 GCA_020445605.1 Chromatiales bacterium | reverse complement strand
TCTGACCCCGTTACTACTAATTCCTCCGCAAAGTCACAATTACTAATGCCGCGACAACCAAACTTATTGGAAATGTAATAAACACGGCAATAAGTGTGAATTTATCCCAATGCCCCAACTGTATGGCAACAATCAGCTGAAATATTGACGTGCTAAAAGCACTAGCACTAAGACATGCAATAACGCTTGATTTTATAAGTCTATTCGCAGCAATCGATGATATGACCACCAAGATTATAAAGACCGTCCAAGCGATCATTCTCTCAAACACCCGTTATTGTTCGCACGTGGAGCACTTCTTTCTGGCATCATCAAATGGGTCTTGACCCATATTCGCGGCTGCACCAGCATATTTAAAGGCTAATTTCTCACATCGAGTTCTAGCTGCACCAGTATAGCGACTGCATTTAGCCGTCATGCAATTCCAAAATCTACACACAATAGGGGACAGACCACGGTTTCGTACTGGCCTACGAGAACAGGTCGAGGTCCGCATCGTCTGATCGGCTCTTACGAGGGCGTCCGGAGACACCTCTGGCAGCGCGTCTCCCCAATGCTCGCTCCACTTGAGCCTGGAATTTTGTGGTGCCTAACGCGTAATTGCCATTGGTGGCCTGGCGGATTTCATCGACCATCCCGGGATCCAGTTCGCGCCTGAACAGTTCGCGATAGCTCGCGCAACGGGACTCTCCGCTGGTGCCGAGCGAAACGTACAACGGATGAGGCGTCAGCAGCGTGTTGCTTTCCGACTGCGCGTTCGCCCGGTAGCTAGACCAGCGGTACTCCGCTGGATGTTCAGTCATCCTCGCACGCACCGGGTTGAGCTCGATGTAGCGGTGACAACCCAGCACGTAGTCCTCCTCCTGGGTCAGGCACGACTTGTATCGCCCCTCCCACAGGGTGCCGCTGCGTCGATAGGTGCGATTGACGTGATGGACGTAGCGCTGGCCCAGGCGCTTCATTAGGTCACCTGCTGAATCGGACTCCCTCGGTGTCAGCAGCAAGTGGACGTGATTGGTCATCAGGACATAGACGTGGACCTCGCAGCCCGTCTCGCCCGCGCATCTGCGAAGCCACTCCAGGTAGAACTGGTAGTCGTCATCGGCGAAGAAGCAGGCGTCGCGATTGTTGCCGCGCTGGATGATGTGCATGGGTACGCCGGGGAGGGTGATCCGAGGCCTTCTTGGCATGATCGTTCAGTCCGTTGATTGTGGAGTTTCAGGGTATCAGGGCTGGCTTCC
>JAGRGH010000035.1 GCA_020445605.1 Chromatiales bacterium | reverse complement strand
GGGGGCGTCCTCTTCAAACGCTACGACGTGAAGGCAGGGCGAACCCCACCAAGTGGAGCAATCCCTTGTGAGGAGCAACCGACCGGGCATAATAAGCATTGGCCGCACTGGGTTCCAGCCAGCAAGGACGACCCGGCGGATCGGTGGTTCTTCGAGGTAGACACATGGGATTTACCAGACGGCACATACGAGCTGATCGGGGAGAAGGTCAACGGGAACAACGAGCGCATCACAGGACATCGGCTCATTCGACATGGAGAGGAGCGGTTCTACTTCGCTCCACGGACATTCAACGAACTCAAGACATGGCTCGAATCACGGGACATTGAAGGGATCGTCTGGCATCACCCCGACGGGCGGATGGCAAAGATTAAGAAAAAGGACTTTGGATTGCCACGCAAGCCACAGAACAATGGGTAACGAACCAGTCCTAACGCATAAGGTCGGAGACCGGGTTGCCTTGCACTTCTTTGGGGATACCTACACTCTTGTTATCACAAGTATCACTCCCCACAGCGGCGGGGAGACTATACGTCTGTATGAGGAGAAGATGACGCGGAGAGAAGTCCATGAGGTGCGCGAGGCGGGTCAAGAGATTTGCTGGATGGCTGGACAGAAGACATACATAGCCGCGCTCCCCATCACAATCAACCGAATCGAGTGAACGCGCAAGGAAACACCTTTGATACAATTTTCCAGTTGCATCGGTCACCGGAAAAGGTTAAGTTGCATCCGTTCAATCGCACGAGACATTCACAATAACCAAACGGAGACTATCATGTCAGCACAATCCAACTACTACGTCATCTTCAACGAGAACCTCACAAGCGACCGTCCAGCATGGGTAACAATCCAGACCAAGCCGGGCAAGACTAACATGAGCCACGAGCCGATGACAGAAGGTTGGCTCGGCACGTCGAACGATGTCTACCAGTACGCTCACGGAGAGTTTGAAACAGAGTCAGCGGCACGGGCATACGTTGAAGAGCATTGGCCGACAGCAGTAGAGACCGACGCAGACGCGATCTTTGACGAGGACGGGGAGACCGAGATACAGACAGCCGAGTTCCGCGTCGGGACGGTTGTCGAGGGTGAGATCGTTTCCTATGATCGGTATGCGGAGAACATCTACGAGCCGTTTAACAGCCTACCAGAAAGCGCGTTCGCCTTTACGTGTGACGCTTCAACCCAGTCCTACACCCCAGAAGTCAGAGAGCTTTTCCTTCAGAAATTTGGGGAGGGCTTTGAAGACGGGATTTTTGAAGACGCGGTCTCATCAGCCACTCTTTACGCAAAGTTTGCGGCAATAGAACTCCGCTCACGTTACGAGCGCGTCCAACTCGTAGAGGAAGACGACTTCCTTTACGTACTGGTAGCCGACAAACGCGAAACCGCAGTGGAGGCATAAGATGGGGTACAACCACGTACACACTGGTGACCCGATGTACCACCACGTCGTGGAAGCCATCCTCGAAGACCATTCAGAAATGGGGGGTGGGCGTATCCGATTACGTGGAGAGGAGGGGAGAGACGTGCTGATAAGTCTCGGATCGGTACGCGGATGGCCTCTTGAGGTGAAAGACAAAGAGGGTCGGGTGCTTTTCACCTTCCCAGCCGCGCCAACAAAGACGATACCTGACCCATTTGGGCCACCCGGCGGAACAATGGAGATCGGTCAACGCGGAGAAAAACCAACAACCAAACCGAGAGACGTATGAGCACAGAGTCAACCAAAGCCGAGTACATTATTCGCTATGAGAAGGCGAGGAATGGGGAGTTCTACGGGATCATTTACCACCGCAACGGCAACGCGATCCTGAGAAGCACCGAGACCTACAAAAACCGGGCGGATGTCGTGCAGGGGATGCGGAATCTCCTACATGGATTACGGATGGGTAACTACGTACACCGAACCGAGGAAACAGATGAGTAACAGTACAGCCCTTGCCGTTCGATTGAATGCGCTTGGGGTGAGAGAGGATCAATGTGCATGCGACACCTGTGTGGCTATGTGCCATCACCGGCCATGCTGGCCTCTTCCAGAAGAGGCTGAGAAGATTATCGAAGCTGGCTACGGGCATCGCTTGATGTTGGAATATTGGGAATTGGACGTTGACGAGGGGAAAGGTCGTGAAGGGAAGATATTTTTGTTGTCTCCGGGGATAAGAGGAGCGGGCGGGCGTCACGCTCCGTGGTATCCACGAGGGACGTGCCTCTTTCTTCGTCAAGACCGGTGCGAATTACACGAACTTGGATTGAAGCCCATAGAAGGGCGGTCGGT
>JAGRGH010000034.1 GCA_020445605.1 Chromatiales bacterium | reverse complement strand
CCCGTGCATTCGCGCGTATGCTCGGCGAGAACTGAGAACGCCTTATCTTTGAGCTGGGCATTCGGTCCCATAAGCATGGAATTGATCCGTGCATCGGCACTGCGACCGTAATGATGGTCTGTGTATTCCGTGACAGCGTTCAACAGGCCATAAGCGGTTTTTCCTGCCATCTCGGCGCCCCGTGCATCGCCAGCGTATAGACGCAGAATTTCTTGCTCGGGTTTGCTGATTTTCGGGGCGCCATCGTCGCCTTTGTCGCGATTGCCGATCGAAGGCTTTCCGAGAATCCGCGCAAGCAATTCTTGGCTATCTTTCGACTCCAGCTCGACACGGGCCATTGCCTGCAACACGGTCAATTGCTCGGCGCGGGCCTCTTCAATAATGCCAATCGCGTCGACGATCGCATCCGGATTGAATTCGGTTTTGTGGGATTGGCGGAAGAGCCGAGACATTTTGTCTTTCTGAGCCGCGCCGAAAGAATACCGGAGCATGTTATTGCAAACGGCACGAACTTCGGAAAACCAGATACTGCGGGGCATCGTGCCATCGCAGGCATAGGCGAAAGTCACGTAAGAATGCGAAACGTCGCCATCCTTCACTTGGATACCGGCTGCAGGCAATTTCGCCTGGAAAACGAGTTTTCGACCGCCGAAGAGCGAGAATGCAGCGTCCCATTGTGCGCCAGTAGCGTCGACAATCCGCTGCATCGTGTCGAAACCGTTTTTCGGCTGAGTCGTTTGGAATGCCGCGCCGACAACGCCCAGCGGGGCGCCATTGTCGGACCGAAACTGCATTTTCAACGTCTCGTCCGTCAAATAGCCTTCCGGGCCACGGTACATGACAGGCGATGCCATGATTTCCCATTCGATCCCGCTGGCGCGGGCCACGGTGGCACCATCGGCCGTCGACGCGTCGAAGTATTCCGGATCGGTCACACCAGCGTGCCAAGGGGCGGGCTGGCCCGCTGCATATGCGCATTCGAAACGACCGTTCACGTTGCTCAGTTCATGTGCCATTGCTGCATCCTCCGAGGATCAATCTAGGGTTCTCCGTTCAACCGTTTGTGGAACGGTGTACGTAATGTAGTTCAATCCAAACCGTCGACGCAACAACTTTTTCACGGTCCACGCCATCGGCCACGGATCGGCCGTTCACAGCTCAGGAAAAGAGGCCCGCCAGCGGGGCGCCACGCCAGCGTCGACGCGGGTTTCCAGGCAATCGAGCGGGGCGCCGATCCGTCGACCATTCCGAAGGCCCGTGGACGTCACACTGGCGGGCCAGCTCACAGAAACCCGCTTTCCAGGTGCACAGCACGATCGTGCTTTTTTCTGGCCATCGGCCCTTTCCAGCTCACACAAAAGCACGCTCGTGCGGAAAAGTTCGCGCTCCAGGTGCACAGCACGGTCGTGCTTTTTTCTGGCATCGGGCCATCGGGCCAGCGCGGGCCAGCTCGGGCCATCGGGCCAGCTCGGGCCAGCTCGGGCCAGCTCGGGCCAGCTCGGGCCAGCTCGGGCCAGCTCGGGCCAGCTCGGACCAGCTCGGGCCAGCTCGGGCCAGCTCGGCGCATCAATAGACGCATGTGCACACCCGCGCCCGCACGTATACGGGAGTCCCGATCGCATCGAGCACCCGACCAGCTCTACACCCGGCCGCCAGCCAAGTGAGTTTCGAAATTCCCGTCCTTACTTTGGCAACCTCGCCCGTTCCCCGTGGCCAGGGTTTCAACTGAAAAAGAATCTGCCGCACTACTTTGGAAAGCCGGCCGGATCTCAAGCGGCGCGCGCTTACTTCGTCGACCTCGCCCGATCTCGCCGACCGTTCATCGGAAGTTCCACCGTTGGTTGATCGCTACGCCCAAAAGTAGTTGACACCCCGCAGTGCACAAGGGCACAGTGCGAGCTATGCAATGCATAAGCAAAAAGCCCCATCCCAGGTAGGGGATTTTCGGACGCTGGGTGCTGTGAACTAAGTCACTTTTCAAGCCAAACGTCCGACATACGCTCGCAAGTTATTTGGTTACGATCGCATTGAGTCTTCCGGTTCCATTCAATGCGGTTATGACTTTCGATATAGATTCAACCACTGGTGAAATTAAGGATGACTCCGAAAAACTTCAGAAATTTCATTGCCTACCAGCTACCCGATGGCTTCTGCGACAGCTTCGAATTCTTCGAACAAAGCCTGAACGGCAGACAATCGACAGACCCCACCGGCGGGAGCTGGTACACCGTGGGTTTCGTCGAGCTGCCAGGGGGCGAGTTCTACCTGGATCTCCAGGGGTCGGCGTGGCTCTTCTTCGTTCAATTCAACGAACGCATTCTTCCCGGCGCTGTGCGTGATGAGCACGTTGCCAAACGGGTCGCCGAACTGGAAGAGCGCCAGGGCTACAAGGTCAATCGGAAGCTATACGCTCAACTGAAAGACGACGTGACCTTCGATCTGCTGCCCAAGGCGTTCATTCGCCGATCGATCGTGCCCGTCTTCATCATCACCCCGAACATCCTGATTACCTGCACCAGCTCCCACAAGAAATCGCAAGAGGCGATCGACCTGCTCGGCCAGGTGTTCGCCGATGACAACGACTGGCGCCCGGCACTCATGACCCCGCAGTCACACCCGGTCGACGTGCTGACCAGAATCGCGCAGCAAGACCCCGAAGGTGCCCGCTTCGTGGCCACCGACGCCGCGGTCCTCAAGGGTGCCGACAAAGAGACGATCCGAATCCGCGATCGGACCATCGGCAGCGAGGAAGTGCAAACGCTGCTGAAAGACGAGTACCAGGTGCACGAGCTGGGCCTGGACTTCTTCGAGGACGGCTATTCCTCGATCGATGCCGACGAGCTGACGTGCACTCTGATCGTCAACGACAAGTTGATTTTCAAACGTGTCCAGCTCCCGGCGGCCCGCGTCGCAGATCACATGGGCGACAGTGACGAGGCCGCGGATCTCGCCGGCCTGGCCTGGCTCTTCGCCACCGAATTCAAGAAAGTGACTTTGGCGCTCTTCTCCGAAATGGGGAGCGCACCCGTGGGCAGCACTGCCCAAACCGATGATGAGGATGAATTGTGAGCCCCGCATACAAACTTTTCCTTTCAAGACTGAGAGTCGGCGACACCGTGGCCGTGCAGTCGCACAACCTATCCGGCCACGGTAGCCCGTACCATCTATTCAAAGTGACGACCTTCGTCGGCAATGTCGTTCACGTCGAGCTGATCGACGACCCGAGCATCACCGGATCTTTCGACGTCGAAAACGGCCAATACCACTGCACCGACGCGGGTCGCCACGTCTTCCCGGTCACTCAGCCGATCATCGACGCATGCCGCGAGAACACCCTGTCTTCGTGGGCGACGGATGGCTTCCCGCATGAATTCGCAGCGCTACCCCTGGAAAGCAAGGAAGCGATCTACAAGGGCGTCCGGGATCTGCTCGCAGCTCGGCGTACCACGGACGGCAAGGGCGTGCCCCTGCCCTTCACGCGATAGGGGCTCACCATGAGTTCAATCAAACTCGGAAGTGACCTGCGCGACTGGTCGATCGACATCGAAACGATGGACACGAAGTTTTCGGCCGCCGTCCTGTCGATCGGCGCCGTTCAATTCAACCGGGACACCGGGCAGCTCGGAATCGAGTTCTACAAGGAAGTCACCATCGATTCGGCGGTTCGTGCCGGAACTGTCAGCGGGTCGACGGTGACATGGGGCATCCGCACCGAGGCATGGCTGGACCTGTTCCGTGAGACGTCCGAGAAAGTCCCCCTCGTGACTGCCCTAGACGAGCTGGCAGCACTCATCCGATCCAAGACAATCGGTCCACGAGTGTGGGGTAACGGGGCGAGCTTCGATATCACCATCCTCGAACATGCCTACGTGAACGGCACTGTCTCGCTCGCAATCCCGTGGAGCTACCAGAACATTCGTGACATGCGCACGACCGTGGACGACGCTGGTCTGGAACTTCACTCAATCCCGTCAGTCGGAGCCGCCCACAACGCCCTGGCCGACGCGAAGTTCCAAGCGGTCGCCATCAGCCTGGCACGACGGCGTATCCGCCGAGCACTCGGGGAAACCCTGCCCCCGTGGGCCGGGCCGAACGAGTCGCGGTCGTTCGATTCTCCCTTGAAATTTCAAAAGGGTTCGCCACCTGGGAAAGCCGCTACCACCCCGGTCCCGGCCGTCGAAGATGACGACGACGAGCTTTGAGCGATCCATCCACATACAGCGGAGATCATGACCAATGGCACGAATTGTTGAAACGGACAACCACGGCGGCGATTACCCGGACGAGAAATTTGTCGACCTGCCGACGATGAGTCAGCCACACGCAAGGCGCGTCGCGAACGCTATCAACGCGAGTTTCCCGAAGGATTGGGGTCGCTTCTGGAAAGTCGTCGCGGACGACTACGAGCTGCAACCCGGCTTCGAGCCCTGAATTCATTTGAACGGAGAAACTTGTAATGGCACGAATCGTTGAAACGAACAACTTCAGCAGCGATCACCCGGACGAGAAATTCCTGAATATCCCGGAACTTCCGGAACCGCAAATGCGGCGAATTGCGAACGCAATCAACGACGGGTTCCCGGCCGGCTCGAAACGCTACTGGAAAGTCGTCGAGAACGACTATACTCTGAACCCCGATATCGAGCGGTAATCTCGCTATCGAGCGGTAATCTCGCTATCGAGCGGTAATCTCGATTCACTGCTGCAAAGTAACTTTTAAAATCACGAGGAAACAGATCATGAGCAAGCCCGAAATGCCGTCCGCCGATTTCAAAGTCGATTTGGTCGAAGGCTCCACCAAGAAATTCATGAGCGGCGTCAGTGCCAAGTCCCGCGACTTGTGGCAAGTGCCGATCGACCAGCTCCGCGAGATCCCCGGCTTCAACGTGCGCATCGAGGACGAAGCCTTCGCCGCCGGCATCGAAGAGCTGGCCGACGCGATGGTCAGCGAGGGTTTCAAGCAACACAAGCCTCTGGCCGGCTACGTGGCCAAGGAAGGCGACGAGAACGTCATTTTCGTCTACGACGGTCATCGGCGCCTGAAGGCCGTCCGCCGCGCGATCGAGAAGGGTGCCGAAATCGAACTGGTCCCGGTCGTCGTCGCCCCGCAGGGTGCGAACCTGGAAGACCTGACCGCCGAGCTGATTCGATCCAACGACGGCAAGCCGCTGACCCCGTTCGAGAAGGCAACGGTCTTCAAGCGTCTCGTCAACTACGGCCTGGACGTCGCCGCCATCGCGGCCCGCTGCGGTTGCACCCAGCAGTATGTCAACGATCTGCTCGGCGTGATGTCGGCCCCGGCCCCGATCCGCAAGATGGTGGAGAACGGCGAGGTTTCCGCGTCGCTGGCGGTCGAGACGGTTCGCAGGCACGGCAAGAAGGCGACCGACAAGCTGAAGGCGGCCCGCGACCGCATGCTGCAAGCCGGTAAGGCGAAGGTGACGAAGAAACACGTCGACACCGACGTCTACGGCAAGACGGCACGCAAGAACGCCACCCCGCTGGCCGACATCGTGTGCGCCCTGGACACCGACCCGGCCTATTCGAACCTCGGCGAAGAGCTGCGCGGCAAGATCGGCCCCCTGGTCGAGACGCTGCGCAAGGCGGCGGCCGAAACCCTCTAAGGGAACAACCATGCAGTATGCAAACAAGCGAGCCCAAGGCATTGCGATGATCCGTGCCCATGCGCGGGAGCGGGTTTCAATTGATGGCGAAAAGAAGGTGCACCGCGAGTTGCTGGGCGCGATGGACGCCATCAT
>JAGRGH010000033.1 GCA_020445605.1 Chromatiales bacterium | reverse complement strand
GGCACGTTGACTCTTTCTGTTCGGTCGCGTGGAGCGCAGACGCCCTCTGAGATTGAAATGCCACCAGAGGCGCTGGAACAGCTTGCGGCTGACATCATGGAAAAGCTGAATGCTGATGCCGCATAACAGACGTTAATATGCCCGCAGGCAAATATCTCCAGGATATAGAAAGTAACTTTTCGAGGAAGAGCAATGGAACGCAGAAGTCCTTTGAATTACCCTGCGGTGATAACACCGGAGCACGACAAACGCGCTCCTACCGATGGTGGGCCGCTCCACGCAGACGTTGAGGCGGCCTATGCGTACGTGAACTCCGTACTCCCAACGAGCGACTTTACAGATCCGCCGGCATGGCACGGATGGGCAATCCGCGAGGCGTTCCTGGCTGGAATCAGTTACGCAACGACGGACGACCGTAAGAACTAGGGGACAGGTCTGTCCCCAAACCTCCGGAATCCCAGCAACGGCGCACCCTCTGTGTCCTCTTCTGGGCACCAAACCTAAAACCGAGAGAGCCCCGTAGATCCTTGATTTGCGGGGCTTTTTCTTTCCACGCCCTACGATTCTTTGGGGACACTGTCCCCCATTTTAACCCCACTATCTGCGCCTCTTCCCGGTTGACATGCCCCCCGGACGTCCCCAAAACTGTCCCCACACAATCGGTTGGGGACACAGTATGGCATCGTACGAACCTCGCGGCGACTCCGTGCGAGCCGTGGTCAGACTGCCGGGGGGCAAGAAGAAGTCGGCCACCTTCGACACGATGGCCGAGGCCGAGTATTGGGGCGAGGAAATGGAGCGCCGGAAGGCCGTCAACAAGGTAGAAGGCATCCGGGGCGCCTCGATGACGGTCGGCCAGCTCTTCGATGCCTACCTGGTGGCGGTCGCGAGCAAGACCGACTCGGCCAAGTGGAACCACCTACGGATCGTCAAGTGGCTTTCGGACCCGATCGCCGAGCTGAAGCTGGGCAAGGTCATCACCCACGACGTGAACGAATGGATTGAACGGCGCCTCACGACGCCCGACAGCAAAGGGCGCACCGTCAGCCCGGCCACCGTGAACCGCGAACTGAATTTGATGTCGGCCGCCTTCAGCTACGGGATCAAGGATCGCCACTGGCTGATGGTGAACCCATGCTACGGGGCACGCCGTCCGGAACGGGGCCGTCCCCGCAAGCGTCCCCTGCTGTCCCCAAGCGAGATTCGCGCCCTTGAAATCAGCACCGGCCTAGCCTCAGATCCCGAGCTGCGAACCCTGACGGCCAGGGTGGGCGCCTCGTTCCTGCTGGCTCTTGAGACTGGCATGCGCTCGGGCGAGATCCTGCGACTGAGGCCCGCCGACTACTGGCGCGATCGGAAGACCATCCACGTTGCCGCGATCGAGCGAGGCGGGCGCAAGTCCTCGCGCAGCGGTCGAGCCCAGGTCGACCCGAGTCGCAACGTGCCGTTGACCAGGCGGGCGATCAAGGTACTCGACGCCCTGGTTGCCTCGATGCCGGCGGACCAGCTCCCCAAGCCAGGCTTTACCCGGCCACCCTACATCGTGGGTCTTGACGACAGCCAGCGGGACAGCCTTTGGCGCAAGGCCCGCGACATGGCGGGGATCGAAGACTTGCATTACCACGATCTGAAGCACGAGGCGGCGACGCGGCTCGCGAAGCACCTGGACGTGCTCGAACTCTCGTACGCGATTGGAACGAAGGACGTCCGCTTGCTCAGGGACACGTACTACGCTGCTGACGCCTCGCGATCGGCCGCCCTTCTCCCCGAGTCTCTAACACCGATGGAAACCGACTAAACACTGCGAAATTTGAATCGTTTAGTCGGTTTCCGCTGGCGTCCCTTAGATGGGTAGCCAAATTAGGGATCGAAGAAAAAAGCGCACAGCTTCCACTTCGATTAGTGTTACAACGATCGCAATGAGCACGATCACCGCGAGGATCTGCCAGACTGCCGACCCTCGCTGACGATCTCGGGGCTTCCGCAATCCGAGGAACGTGATCGGCGCACTCATCGATATCCGCTGAGTAGTGACCGCTCTCCAGCCAACGGCGATTGCGCCGATGATGATTGCTACTTTCGATGCCGCTTTTTCACCCAGCAGCTCGACAAGCAACCCGTGCTCTTCCGTGAAGTACGTCAGGATCGCCATCGCGAACACCGAAATAAATGTCCGACTGTCCACGATGTGTTTCGCTTGATTTGAATCTTTCGTTCCCATCTTCCTAACCTCCTGTTTCACGACCCGTCGCCCGGCTGGTCTGTGAATCGACGTCCACCAATTTTGGACGCGAGATCGTCACGGCATTTAACGCACTCGCACAATTTTTCATGCGCCTCCCGAAGTGCCTTCATTGTTACATCACGGTCTTGCCTTAGCTGCGCCACTTCAGCGCGCATCGATGCGTGTTCTATCGCGAACTCCGAACGTCGAGCTATACGCTCGTCGTGCAAACGTTTGATTTCATCTTGTAGCTGTTCGACAAGGCCAACTTGAGCCCGCATTAAGCTATCGGACTGCTCGATACCGATCCTGCGCATGGCAGGCACAACCCCGACGATCGCAACCAAAACAGTCCCGATCGCCCCGATCGTCGCAACAAGCACGCCGTCCGAAACGCCAGCAAGTACGGCCCCACCGGCTGCAAAAAACCCACCGAAAGCCGCTTTTAAAAGACTGGCAAAATCAGTTGTCGCGAAGCTTGTCAGCCAGCGATATGTGATCGATGCGGGATCCGATAGCATCAGCTTTCCTTTTCAATACGACGGTTGCGGCGGCCGCTGCTAGTGATGTCGACGCCATTACGAGTGTCGTGATTAGCAACCAAAGGTATGCTTTCCCTCCGACATACAAAGTCACAGCAGCAACAGCGTGTGTAATTCCGCAAACAAAAACAAAAACACCATACATCCATGCCAATTCTCGGGCTATCGCAAGACGTCGACGGAGGGCGTGCGACACAAGCACGATGCCTATCGCAAAGTAGCTTGCGACCGTGATTGCGAGCAATGTGGCCAGGAGCGGGACGTACCACGGGGGCGCGTAGGCGAGGCAGACGGTCCCGTGCGCCGGTAAAAAGCTCCACAAACTGGTCATGTGCAAATACTCACGATCGGCTGTTGTTGTTCGCTTTCAGGGGCCAGCGATTCCATATAGATAACGTCGATCCAGCTCATGGTTACACGTGGGTCTGGCGTTGTGCCGCTCAGCACGTCAACCCACACCTTCGTAACGCGAGGTTTGGGATCGGTCAGACTGATCGCGTCAACCCATACTTTCGTGACGCGCGCAGCCATTATGTCGTCCTCTCGTACTGCACCTGTGCGGCATTAACCGCAGACAACGCCCATGCCGATCCGGTGTTCGGATCTAGTTTTTGATAATCACCGTGATACCCATCGTAGGCCGGCTGAAGCGTTCGCTCGGTTTCTGTGCTGGCAACACCGGAGCTACGCACCCCAATTTTCACTGCCGATGATCCGACGTCGTCGTTTCGAGCAATCATCCCTCCGCAAACAGCCAGGATCGTACTCGGGCTCCCGGTCAAGTCCGCGCAATTGTGCGCATCGATCAGGCCCGTAGAGCCTGCAGAATTGTATGTCGTGTCTCCGTCATGGCCAGACGCTGTGTTCTCGTCGACATTCTGGTAATTCGATCCGGCGCTGGGAGTCCACTGCGCCAAGTCCCCGGCTGCAGTGACGAAGAGGCTTTCGATTTTGAACGAACTTGTCAAATAGTCGTTCAAATCCGAACCTGTGTTGTCGAGTACATACAAATCGTCCCATGCAGCGAAAACAGAACCGTTTGTGTTTCTCATCGCGACATAGGTCGCAACCCCGGTCCCGCCGTTATTGAGATCCGCAGACCCGGAAAACTCAACCGCATTTTCGATTTTCAATTCGTAGGAACCGGAGTCCGCCAGGGTGACTTTCAGTTCAACAAATCGCCAGTCGTTCGCACCCTGTCCGATCGGAAACACGGTAGCCCCCTCGGCAAGCATGGAACCGGCCCCATCGTAAAGACGAATAAGCCCGGTTGAACTCACGAGCCGAAGCGTCAAGTGCGTGATCGCACTTTCACCTACCTCGAAAATCGTCGTTTCTGTCGCACTGCTTCCGCTGTCGATCCGAAAGCCGAAACCAATGATTAGCGTAGTGCTGCCAGGGGAAATATTCTTTCGAATATCGACGGTGCCGCTGGCAAACGCCCTGAAGTAACTTTGCCCGGTACGGGGTTGCGTATTACCGCAATTGACCCCTCCAGCCAGGGAGTCGTAAAACAGTTTTACGTCGTCGGCGTCCTGGAGATTGAACCCGTCGTGCCAAAGCAGTGCCATTACGAAGCCCTCGTCGAATAAATTGAACCGCCGATATCGGACAGCGTTGCATCCTGAGTACCTGGCGCAAAAACTTCCAGGTAATCGCCTGCGCTGCCGTCCAGGGTGATCGCGGACGCCGCAATGAACGTGGCCACAGTACCGGCGGCAGCGAATCGAATCGTGCCTACACTGACCCCGTTTTTTTGAACGTCAAAATCTGTTTGAGCTGTTGCCGCCGTCGACGCTTCAAATCGCGTATTGGTCATTCCCGCAGGGATGGTTGCAGTAATTCCACCAGGGACAGGGTGATACAACAGTCTGGAGTTTGCCGCCGGCTTACCGTTGATGGTCGTTCCCATCACGTACGGTTGTGCCGGCAAAGTTATTGTTATTTGACCGCTGGGATCGTCGTAGCCGACAGTGAGCCCGGCCCCGATCAAAGCTGCGGCCACTACGTCCTGGATCGTTTCCGAAATGTCGGAAATATCACCACTCACAATGTCGACGAAGGTCAAGCCCGAGGCGTCCCCGGCCACCTGGACGAACCGTCCACCCTGGCCCGCGTAGGAACCCGGCGAATCCGTCAGACCAATGAAGCTGGTCGGCGTTGCGGCGTCCGTAACTTCGATGCCGTCCTCGTCGCCGTTGATCATCAGAAGCTTGTAAGCAAGCCCTGTGTAAGCTGCCGGAGTATCGCTCAACGCGAGAAAACTGGTCGGTACGATTGGCGCAAAATCGACGCCATCTTCGGTGGCGTTAACAACCAGTGCGTTGCCCGCTTCGCCTGTGAAGGCCGCCGGGGTGTCCGTCAGCCCGAGGAACGTGCCGCCAGTGGCTCCGACAATGTCGATGAACTCGACAGCATCTTCGGTAACGTTTACCGCCAGAACCTTGCCCCCTTGAGACGTGAAAGCCGCGGGCGTATCGCTCAATCCAAGCAAACTGGATGGGGCGGAAGCCGCGACAAACTCGACCCCGCTTTCGTCGGACTTGACCGCAATTAACTTTGTGCCGTGCCCGCCGTAGTCTGTCGGCGTGTCCCCGAGATTGAGAAAGCCGTTATCGACGAAAACAAGGGCGTCCTCCGTCCCGTTGACTTCAACCCGCTGCCCGGCGTGCGCAGTGAATGCCGCCGGGGTGTCGCTCAATCCAACGAAGGATGATGGGGCCGCGGCATCGGAGAACTGCAAGCCGTCTTCCGTTGCCTTTACCGTGACGACCTTGTTGGCGCTACCGACGTAGCTACCTGGAGCATCGGTCAAGGCAAGGAACTTTCCAGCGGCGGCCACTTGTGCGGCGACAGCGGATTCGAGCGAATTGATCGCCGTTTCGATCGCACTCGCGTTTGAATTGTGCTTTCCGATGTACGCGGTGTCGCCGTTGACGAATCGTTGCAATGCAATAGTCATGCTTTGATCTCAATAAGTATTGATCCGCGATAGATACCGTAAGCGCCATACGGGACGGCCCCGTAACCTCCGGGCAGATCCTGCAGCTCGTCGTATGGGATGACCCTGGTACTCAATCCAATTTCAACCACCGCGCCGATGTCGTACTGAACCGGACCGATGGCGGGCTCGGGCACCGTCACCGGAACCCGTGTGTAGTTGCCAGGCGCGCGACGGGAAAAGCCGACGATCTCGAAACGCCCGCTGTCCGATCGACGCAAGCGCACCGCCGAACCGACATCGGCATACGTCAGCTCGCGCACGCCGGTCGAAATTGGCACATTTCGCAGCGGGACGGCCTCTTCTTCGGCCGTCACGGCATTGCGCCCCACCTGGCCGATGTCGACGTCGCAGGCATAGGTGGCCCCAACCCCGTCCGACACGAGTAAGGCCGGGCGAGAAAGCACCTTTCCGTCGATCTCGCGCACACTGCCGTCGACGACCGCTTGCGAAAGGTAGGTTAATAGCCCGCTCATACCCGGAACCCCTGCAAGGCAAGGACGGCCGGTGCCCCGCGGCTCAAATCGCGGTTGTAGTCGGTCACGTAGAGCCTGGAGCCGTCAGCCAGGGCGACGATATCGCCCTTCTCGATACGCAGATCGTCGACGATCGTGGCATTCCAGGACTGCGGCTCATAGCTGCGATACAGCAGCTCAGATGCGGCCAGTGATTGCGCGTGCTCGCTTGATACGATCAAATCGGATTCGATTTCAACTTCATTTCGAATCCAATCTGGCGAAGCATCGTTGTAAGCTTCGGTCGTGTTGATTTGGTGAATCCACTCGAAAGGTTCACCGTAGATGTCGTAGACCCCACTGCCGATTGACATCATCGTTAAAAACAGAAACACGTCCGCCGTCCCCTCAACAATACGGCCGATCGGAATCGTCGGCCCACCGAAAGGGGGTGCGTAATCCGGAATTTTGTGAGCCGCGAGTTTTGCAACGATTGCGGCCGTTGCCAAGGTTGGCACCCAGGCTTTTGTAGTAACTGTGACTTTCCCGTGCCAGTCGTCGATGATTTCATAATCCTCATCGCCGACTGGCAATAAGCCGCTGTTCACCGACTGAATGATTTCCATGTAAGTGTTTTGCGCGCGCTGCCTGCGATCGTCAGACCAATAAGTGCGTTGCTTTTGATGCTGTTGGAAGAATCCAGCCGTCAGACTCACTGTCGCAAGCTTCTGCGACTGCTGAATCGACTTGGTCATGCTCGGGTCAAGCCATTTGATCCGCATTGCCGTAATCGGGGCCTTCGACCTTGACCCTTGAATCGAAACTACCCGATCCGACCCCAGCTCGACGTCGGCTTCTCGGGTGACGTCGCGGTCCATGAAATGAAAACGCCCGACCGCATCGATCGTCGGATAGGCCAGCAGCGGGAAGAACAACGCTTCCAGCATCCGCCAGGCGTCCATATCGGCAAGCTGTACCCCGGAATGCACTGTACGAACACTGGTGTTCGGCAGACGGACTTGCGTCCCTGTCATGCCAAGGCCCCGCAAGACGTCGCGCACAATCTGCATCACGTCACTTCCAGGGGGGTAGATTTCCGTAGTCCACCGCAGATCCCGCCAGTTTGGCGTGGCGTCGCGCGATCTCGCGGTGATCGACATGCTGCGATTGCCCCGCTGTTCGCGATAGTCCGACACGGATTCGATCTGGCCGTTAAAGCTGACCATGCCGTCGACAACGACCGAAACCAGGTCGCCCGGCTTCGGCTGATTAGCCCCATACAGTTCATTTGAGAACGTCAGGTTGACGGCAAGCTCAGACGAAGAGTGACGGCAAGATGCGGCGAACGGCCCCAGCTCGAAACCACCAGTTGCGGTTTCGGACACGAGGGCGGCCCAAGTCGAACTCGCAAACACCTTGATCGAGACGTTCCGAGCAACGTCTTTCGATGCATACGCGCTGACGTCATCACGCACGATCGAGAATCCTCATTTTCAAAGTGACCGGGTAGCGCAATCGATCCTTGGCACGGGCCAGGTCGTCAAAAGTAACTTGCTGGCCCGAGATCACTTCGACGATTGCGACTTTGAATCCAAGTGATGACGTGTAGCTCGGATACCACTCGATTGCACCATCGGCCGGATCGACCGGGGTCGCCCACATGGCCAGGAACATGCGCAGTTGTTCGGTGCGCATCGAGATCCCGCCTTCGCCGGTCCACAGCTCTTCCACGGTGACATCACGGATGGAGCCAGGCCAAACGGCATTGGTCGCACTCGTCAGGGTCTGCGCAGAACCCCATACCGGCGGGACGACGATATCGCCGTCGAAATTGCGCCAGGCATCGGGCTTGTAGTGGTAATCGTACGTCCCGAGAGTCGGGTGCACGAGGCGCCCCTTGCCAGTGCCAGGGGCAGCAACGGGAATGACGTTGATTTGAACGGACTCGACCGCGGTCGGGGCGTCACCGATTGCCAGGGTTGCCGAGCTGGTAAGAGTTGTCATTCAATCACCGTGCTTGCGTCAGTTGTTACAGTTCCGGTATCCGTGCATTTCATCGAGAACGTCGCGCACCCGTAACCATCGGTCGCTTTCCGGGCCGGCTTGACGCTCGCCTGTCCTGACGACACCTGGTCGATCATTTGCGCCTGTACAAATTCCCCGGCGTCCCCTCGCACTTCAACTAAAAGTGGAACTGTACGCCCTTTTCGTGGAACCGCAAGAGGGATCGGCTTACTCATTCCAACGACAGACGATTGTGGATAGTACGCTTCGACCTTGACGGTAGAAGATCCATCGGCGTTATCTGATGTCCAGATTGCGACGAGAATCCTTCGATAGAAACGATCCCATGCAAATCGAACTCTGCCGTAAGCCTTTTCAAATTGTGTACCAAAGCCAAGCACCCCGAGAACTTCGCCGCTCGCGTAATTAACCAGGGTTAGAATTCCGGTTGTTGAAACTGCGTAGCAGCGCGTGCCGTCTTCGCGGAAAACATCACTGCCTTGCCCGATCACTGGTATCCGACGAATAAAGGCACCGTCAGAAAAACGCCACACGTAAAGACCAGTTTTCACATTACCGTACGGAGATCCGAAATAATAGGGATACCCTACTACCAGATCGTTAGGTTCATCGATAAAGAATAGATAAGGGGCAGGCTGCAATGACGGGTTGTCATCCGGATTTTTCCCCCAAAAGTTATTTTCAATAGAGGCTATCACCGAACCCAACGGCCGATCGAATTTCCGTATTGGCTGCGACAGGCCGTTTGAACTCCAGTAGTTTCCGTCACCCACTGTCGTCATATACCGCATATACAGATAAGCCGGCGAAATTAGGGCATCAATATCGAATGGCAGTTCTTCGTATGAATATGCATCACCCGTGACCCCGTTAAAACGATAGATCACCATTTGATAGCCAGGCCATTCGACAGTCTGAACTTTGGCCTGCAGACAAATGATAACAGGGCTATCTTGACCGCCTTCTGTGAACAACCCCTGAATCCCCCCTTGATTCGAAAACCATAGGGTTTCGTAATACTGACGTGGCGGCGCAATGAGTTCCGGGTGGGAATCCGGAAATGATGCATAAATCCCGGTGCCGAATGGGCGCCGATAATCTCGGTAAGGGATATTTACCGTTTCGAAGACTTTCTTCAAAGGCATCAAAACACCCAGTCTGCTTGAATTTGAATATTGCCGCTCGCCTGAGCCCCGAGTATCAAAGTGGTTTCGGCGGTCCCGTTTTCATTGCTCACGGATTGGGTCGGGTTGATGAAACCCTGGCCAGCAACGATCGACCAATTTACCGGAAACCCTATGCAGGGATCACCATGCGCGCCGGTCAAAGTCGATTGCATGGTGACTGGACGCCCCTTCTCAACGTTCCCGCCTGCAACCGGGTCGGAAGCATTCACAGGCACAACTTCATCGGCCCAAATTCGCATTTCGGTTCGAGTCGGCCCGGTAGCTCTCGAAAAAGTCAACCAGACGCCAAGTCGTTTTGAATAGAAAACGCCATCACTGCAAGTAATTCCGAATTGACGAGTGAATCCGAAAAATGACTTTTCAACCCAATCGTATTCAAAGCCCACCCCGGATTGCCCGGCGATCATCATCGAGTTGCGAAACCTGCCCGGAGTAATCCACCCGTACTGATTCAGATGCACAGGCAACGCGACTTCGCTCACTGCGGCGGCGGCGGTGTGCAGTGGGATGAAGTATAGGGTCTGATTCAGACAGCTCAACCAGCGGTCTTTGACGATCGCGAACGGTCCTTGCCAGTCGACAGGGTACGACACCCCTTGCCCTGCGAAAACGAACGGATCGGCGCTGTCGTATTCAGTGGCGTTTGATAACCATAGCGCGAGCGTCTTATCTGATAGATTGTGAACGATCGCCGCAAACACGTCCCCATGCGAACTGCCACGGTGCCGCGCAACGCCGTCTAGCCCTGCCACCAGGCCCCCAAGGTAACCGTCGACTGTATTTGCCCCGAAAACAAAACCGACCTCGTCGGCCCACATGGTGGCTTTGCTCGACACAGGGACGACAGGCTGACCCTTGTAAGTAAGGGTGATCGGACCGGCCAGTAAACTAAGTGCCATATTCTGCGCTCACGGTCGCGACGTCGCCGGCCGCAGCGGGCGTGAACCTCGCGTACGCACGACCGGCATCGTCGGTGAAATTTGAAATGACATCGAGGGTACCGGGTCCATCGAGGGACCAGGTCACGCCGCGAAACGGCTGTGCCAAAACAACCACCAGGGTGGATGCATCAGCGCGAACTGAGGACGGGAGGGCGATAATCATCGGGTAGCCAGGGAACGGGTAAGCTCACCTTCGAACCAGTCGCGCAGGGTCATGCGCATAGCGTCGGGGTGGAGTTGGACTTGAAGCGGCCCCTGCACGACCGGCTGACCACTTCCGCGCTTCTCCGGAACTGCCCCGATGTTCCGGATGTTCCTCGGGTTGCTTTCCGAAAGGACTTCTTCATTCTTGCGCAGGATTGCCGCGTACTCGTCGGGTCGCAGGCCCACGAATCCGCCCGAGTGATACCGCGGTGCATTCGCAAACAGGGCGGAAGGCACGACCCGAGTACGACTTGGGCCGGCGCCGACGATGCCGCCCGAGTGAAAGACACCGACGCTCGCCAGGCCCGCCTGCCCGATGTCTGAAACAAACGGGATCGACGAACGCTTGAGGGCATTGAAAAAAGCCATTTTGGCAATCGCGACGACGATATCCTTGAAGAACTGTTTGAACAGCCCGATCGTCGATTGGCGGATTGCTTCGAAACCACTCACGACGCCTTTCTGCCCACTCACCACGTCGGCGAAGGCGTCTACCATCTTCTCGATACCTTCGTTCGCAGCGTTTGTCGCCGAGCGGATCGCCACCTTCTCCAGCGTCGTGTACTCGGTCTGCACCGTTCGAGCCCGATTGATGATCGTGTCGAGCCGCGCGATGTAGAGATCCATGTCCTCGGGACTCTTGAAGATCGCGGAATGAGCGATAGCCCATGCCTTCGTAGCCTCGGCGGCAGCAACGATGTTCGGGATCGCTTCGGCGTGAATTCGATTGATCTGCTCGGCCGCCGCCTTGTCGTCGATGAAGCCCGCTTCGAGAGCGGATCGCACCGCTTCGATACGCTCGCGGCGCAGATCGATCAAGTCAATGGCCTGCCCGTCGAGTCGATTCAATTCTTCCTTGGCGAACTTGATCCGCTCGATGTTCTGCAATTCAAGGACGAGGCCGTCCAGGCGATCCCGCTGAAGATCGGCGGGCGTCGTGTCCAGGTCGTTGCGCAACAGGGTTTCCCGGAGATCCGCGATCTTCCGGTAGTTGTCGGCGTACGACTTGGCGACTGCATCTAGTCGCTTGTCCAGCTCGAACTTGCTACGCTTGCCGGCCAGGGCTTCGCCGTCCTCCAACTTGTTTTGCAGCTCTTCTTGCGCACGTACCAAGTCTCGATTGAATTTGTCCGTGATCTGGACCTTCAATTCACCCGTCGACTCGGCCAAGCGCGTCATGAACGCTTTGCCGGTATCCCCACCCACCTTCTCGATCTTGCGCGCCAAAGCGGCATATTGAAGATCCACCGCTTCAAGCTGGTTCGCAAGAGTTTGATTCGAACTCCGGTCGATTTTTGCATCAAGGGTTTCCAGGGAACGGGTAATCTCTTCGATCAAATTCCGGCGAGCGGTGATGTCCTTTTCTGTCGCAGCGGGGGGTTTCCCTCCGGGGGTGATGCCGGGGAACGGGGTCGGCTGGCCAAGCTGGTTGACGGCCCGCTTCGTCGACTTGCCAGCTTCGGAAAGTGACTTTTCAGCATCCGCGAGCATGTCCTTTCGGATGGCCCGGATCTGCGCAAGGTCGCGCTCCATCTGTTTACGCAGCTCGCCGGCCTTGCTCCCCTGAACGTCGAAGCTCACCGTCAACCCGTCGATGATCCGGCCGAGCCCTTCCGCGGCTTCCGTGTTGCCGAGAGCCAGCAGGCCATCGCGGAACGTGCCAAGAATGCCTTTCAGCCCGTTCGATGCAGCCGTCACCATCGTTGCAAACCCGCGGCGAGCGAACTCGCCCAGGTCGGCGAACAGGATTCGTGCACCGTAGCTGATCCGCGTCCAGCCCTCATCGAGCCCCGTCACCAGCAGGACGGCGCCCTTCCGCACGATGGCGAACTGCTCATTTGCCCATGTGCCAATCTGCCAGCCGAGGAACGCCGAACCGATGACCCCGATCGCCCCTTTGACCACGGTCGCCAAGATCGGCCATTGAGCGGAGAACGCCCCGAGTGCACCCCCTGCCTGTACGGCCCACAAACGGAGAGCCTTGAGGCCGGTCACGAGGGTTCCGATCGAACGGATAGTCGTAGCAGCGATGATCGAACCTAGTGCCAGGCCCGCTCCGCCGGCCGCAACTTTCACGGCTTCCAGGTTGTCCAGCAGGAAGATCACCAAGCTACCGAACGCCTCGAACGCCCTTGAAATGTTCTGCGCCGTGCGCTGTCCGTCATCGCTTCGCAGAAACTCGGTCAGCTTGCCGATCGTCTCGGTGTAGGTTTCCAGCCAGCCCGAGTCGGCAATGGCCAGCTTGAAATCAAGAACGGCGTTCGCAAACCGCGCTTGCGCGGCCGACGTGCTGTTGATTGCCGCGGGAAGCTGGGCGCCGACGATCTCGCGGTACTTGAGGGCAATCGCGATGAGCTGATTCGCGGAAACTTCGCCCCGCTCCATCGCCTTATCGAGATTCGGGAACTGGTCCTCAAGTGCCTTTGCGGCCACCTGGAAGGCGCCGAAGAGCCGGTCGCCGAGCTGTCCCCGAAGTTCTTCGGCCTGGATCTTTCCTTTCGAAGTGATCTGCTCGATTGCCTTGAAAACGCCCTGCATGTCGGCGGCGCTAAGATTGGCAACCCGTCCAACTTCGGCGAAGGCTTCCCAAATGTAGCGAATTTCCGTGCGTTTTCGACCGGCCAGGGCGGCGGCGGCAGCGAACTTCGTGTAACCCTGTGCCGCCGTTTCGAACTCAATTCCGATACGGTCTGACTGCGCCTTGACGTAGGCGTATTCGGCGTCGATCGCCTCGCGGTTGTTCCCGACCGACAGGGACAACTGATTCTTGATCCCCTCGCGAGCCGAAGCCGCTTGGATCGCGTCGCCCGCGAGCTGGACGGCGCCGTACAAGCCGACATAGCTTGCCGCAAGAGCCAGGATCTCGCCTCGAATCCGTTGCAACAGGGAAAGGGTCGTCCGACCGCCGTCGCCGAACAAACGAACTTTCTTGCTCGCATCCTCCGTTGCCCGGCCGTACTGATTCACCGCACGCGACAGACTCTCGACCGAAGACGTGGCGGATCGAGCGGCATCGGTCAGACGCTTTTCGGACGCTGCCAGGTTGTTCGTTTCAAGACCGACGTCGGCCAGGGCTTGTCGGCTGGCACGGGCCGCCTCAACCTGTTGACGGAGGGCTTGCCCGGCGACCTTTGCTCGGGCGGATGCGGATGCGAGTTTCGCTGTCGCCTGCTCACCCTCGACGCCACCCTGGCGCACTTGGTCGGCGAACTTGCGCACATCATCGCGAGCCTTGACGTACTCGGCACGAGCGGCGCGCAATGCGGCCACCTGGTTCCGGAATCCGTCGACCAGGGTGGCTTGCTTGCCTAGCTCCCGGCTGACTGCGGCCAGGGCGGTGAATTTGCCGTTGGCTTCCTGAACCGGGCCGTCGATCAAGCGGATGCCGGTCGCGAGCTGGGCCAGCTCTTGCTCGATCCCTTCGATTGAACGGCGCGCACCTTGAGCCGGGTTGACGATGCCGGCGATCGTATCGCGCAGCGATGCCCCCTTGTTGCGCAGATCGTCGGACGCCCTGCCCAGCGTGCCGTAAGCCCGAGCTGCCGTAACGGCTTCGTCCGCGGTCTTCCCGAGGGCATCGGTCTTCGCCAGCTCTTTCTCGATCTTCAACTGCTCTTCAGATCGAGCGATGATGTCGGCTTTCAATTCAGCCAGGGTGCGGGCTCGGGCCGACTCTTCGGCCAGGGCTTGGAACTCGTTCCCTTGCGCTGCCGATCGGGCCTTCCGCTCCGACAGGATGCGGTCGACCTCGGCGGCGTTCTCGGCACGTCGACGCTCGGCGTCCGCGGCTCGATCCTCGGCCTCGGCAAACTGGCGCGCGGTCTTGATTGCGTCCTTCTCGACTTGCTCTTTCTCGCGCAGCGCATCGCGAGCGGACCGCACGTCGGTCGCATAGGTTGCAATGGCTTGCTGGGCAGTGCCGATCGCCACGCCGATCTGCGCCGCGATGTCGCGTACTCGGGTTTCGGCGCCTGCAAGATCGTCGGTCGCGACCCCGGCTTCCCGCAGGGCGGACGCCAGTTTCTCGATATTGCCCTTCTGCCGGTCAAATGCGGTCTGTGCACGCTCTGCGGCGACAGACAGCTTGACGAGCCGATCCTGTTGCTTCTCCGTCACCGAATCGGCGGCGGCGAGCTTCTTCTGGTATTCCTCGTACGCCTTCGCCGTGCGTTCGACCCGTTCGGCCGTTTTTCCGATCGCATCGGACTGCCGCTGGAAACGGCCTATCAGGTCGGCATTCGACGCGAGGCGATCCTGGACCTGTTGGAGCCCGAGCAAAGTAGCTTTGAGATCGTCGATCGACGATTCGCCACGTTTTGCTGCCGCGGCCTGCTCGGTAATGGCAAGTTCGAGATCCCGAATCGACTTCGTGATTGTCGTAAGGTCTTGCTTGCCCTTGAGCTGGGCACGAATTAGAAGTTCGATTTCTTTGCGATCAATCACTTTCGTCAAGCCTCGAAAGTTGCTTTTCTAGTGCCTTGCCGGCGTCCTTTGAGAAAAGGGACGCCAGAACCATTTGCATAGTTACTGCGTCCCTTTTCGCCCGCGCCCCGTGTCGTTGTCGCACGATCCTGGCTTCGGACCAGGCAACAGCGATCGGGTATCGCCTGGCCTCGCAATGTCCTTCGCTCAGCAGTAGGCTTACGTCTCTTCGGAGTCCGATGTAACTGCGAATGACGGGGCTTTCGTAGCCTTCGCCAATCCCTTCGAAATCTTGTCCCGCATCGCCCCTATCGTCGTCGGACTCCCCAGCATAGAGGCGACGATAGTCAGAAACTTTTTTACGCCCCCGACCTCGCTGAAAGTCAGTTCGGCGACGTCCTTGATGACCTGGACCTGCACAGGGAACGGGAGCAATTGAGCTGTCGGCGCCTCGTCAGGTTCACCCGCGGCCAGGGCAATCACATTGGCCACGAAGCCGGGCGCCTCGCGGAAGACCGCAGCGGCCAGGGAGTCGAGATCCCCGCCGTCGATTTCCTCGGCCCGCTCGAAAAGCTGGAACAGGGTTTCCAGGTCTGGAAGGTGGGTGCGCACCAGGACGGCCAAGTCCTCAAGCGAGATCCCCCGAACTTCGAAGGAACCGCCCGAGAACTTGACCCCGCGCGTTTCTGGTTTGAAATCGCGCAGCATGGATTACTCGGCGACCGCGCGACCGTCGATGTAGACCGACTTGATGTTGCTGGCTTTCGTCAGGATCTCGAACTTGAAGCCCATCACCTGCCAGTCGTCGCCCTTCAGGTTGTAGTCGCCGTCCGGAGCGAGCTTGACATAAGGGAAGTAGTAGTCCTTGTTCTCGCCCTTCGGGTTGTTCGCCACGAAACGCAGGGCGCCGTAGATCGAGTCCGAGCTGGAAACGATCTGCTCGCGACTGCCGGCCGCCGTGTCGTAGGTGATCTGCACCAGGGTGCCGGCGGCGTCGATGTCGGTCGACTCGGGCAGCACGTAGAGCCGGCCCAGGACTTCGTCGACCTGCCAGTTGCCCGCGGTCGGCACGTCGGTCGCGAAGCCCACACCCTTGCCGATCGTGACGTTCGAAATCAGACGATCGCCGGTCGGGTTCGCAGCATCGGCGCCGATCTGGTAGAACAGGCCGGGCTTGACCGTGACCTGATAGGTGGTGTCGACGGCCGCGGCTTGGGCAACTGCGGTGACGTCCGAAAGGAAGTACAGGGCGACGTTCTTGGACGCGATGTTGTCGCACTTGAAAGTGCCGGAACGGTTCATCGTGAGCTGGACGGCATCGTCCTTCACCTTGATACCGTCGTCGCTGTCGAAGTGTTCCAGGTTCTCCGAATCGCTGGTCGTGTTGAACTCGGGCGTGTTGCCGAAATACAGCTCGCCCTGGCCGACCGTGTTCGCGTCGATGGTGGCGTTACTGTCGTAGCGATCGAAATACACCCGGCCGCGGCCGAGGACGTAGTTCTTGCCGTTCAGGTCTGCGGTGATACTCATGATTGAAAACTCCTTGTGTTGAATTCAACTTGCGGTGGATTTCGCCCGCAAACGATACGCCTAGCCGTAGGTGACGGCAAGACCCACGTAGACGGGCAGGTAGAAAAACGCTCTGACCGAGAGCCCGTCAGTCGGCGGCCGAACGACGCCGGGTCCGAATCGAAAACTCGTGATCCGGTTGCCCAACAAAAACTCACTTTGATACTTCGGCTCGCCCGTGGCGTCGACAACTGCCGTAATCCGGGCAAGGCACGTTTCAACGTCGTCCATCAGCCCGTAAGCCGGGTCGGTCGGGTTCTCGATATCGTCGGGCACCCAGCCTTGAACGAAGAGCGGCCAGGACTCGGCCCGCGCCCCTTCCGGCTCGCCCGCAAACTGGCCGATGTCGGGTCGCGGATTCTCCAGGATTGAAATCATGACGTCGGGGTCGCTTTCACCCCAGCGATTGCGACCGCGGAAGACGAGGCCCGCCAGGTCGTGCGTATAGCCATCGGCAACGGCGATCGTTTCAAGTTGGGCCGTCAGAGCCTTGAGGACTGCCAGTCGGTAGGAATCAGCCACGGGAAAGCCTCGCGAACTGTCGCAGGAATTGGTTTGTCACCATCCGCCCGAGATCGTCGGTGCGATCGTCGGCGACACCGCGGAACACCTGATCGACGGAAGGGCCGTACAGCAAATACAGGTTGTCCGCGAGCCGCTGGGCGCCCTGCGAATTCGCGAGCTTTTCGCCTTTCTTGAGGCGCACAGCTAGTCCGGTATTGCCGCCCTTGAGTTTGACTAGAAAACCCTTCGAAAGTAGCACTCGTTTTCCGCGCTTGACGGTCAAACGAACCCCACGTCCTCGGGTGTTCTCGGGATTCTGACCGGCGGCGAACCGAGCGAGGGACGTCGGGCGGTCCCGACCGGAGATCACAGCTTGCAGGTTCGAAGGGGACGCTTTTCGTTTGACGCGCAGGCGCCCGTCTTCAAGGTAGCGCGGGGGAAAGTCGATTTGCTCGCGCATGTCGCGACGAATCAGCGTCATGCCGTCACGCTCGGCAACCTGATTGATTGCCAGGGACGCGGCTCTTTCCGCGATCTCGGGAAGCTCTTCGAAATAGCGCGCGAGATCCGTTCCGCCGAGCAAGACAACGCCGACCGTCATGGTAGCGTCACCTGCCAAATTTCTTCGATCGGACCTGTGTCGGCCTCTTGCACATTCAGGATCAATTGAACACCATCGAATCCGGTTCCGGTCATCTGGATGACCCCACCCCGGCGGGGAGTGATGTTCAATTCATCGAGCTGCGGCACGTTGAGGATGACCCGATTGATGTTCTCCACCACTTCGGACCATCCGGCTTCCGTCAGGTCGCCGAATCGATCGATTTTCGTATGAAACCGAACGGTGATCTCGACGGGTTCGAGAACAACGCTGTCGGAGTAGACAGCAGAAACCGCCAGGACGTCGTGGACGGCCTGGCGAACTTCTGACTTCAAAGCGGCGAAATCGAAAGCCATTACAGCTCGTCGTTGCCTTTCTTGCCGCCGGCCGCCGACTTTGCGGGTTCCTTCGTCGGCGCCTTACCGACCGCAGCTTCCTTGGCGTCGGCGGCCTGGTCGCCGTCCGTTTCGGCGATCGGCTTGCGCAGACACTCGGGCGACGCCTCGGTCAGCTCTTCGATCTCGTCGGCAGTGAAATTGAAAACCTTGCCGATCTGCGGACGAACACGCTTGCCTTCGCGGAAGAGCACGACGGATTGCAGGGGGACCATTTTGGGCATGTTGAAAGTTCCTTTGTAAATTGAATTGGCGACCCCCGGTCAAGGGGGCCGCCTCGTTGCCATCAGGCGACGCGGATACGGAAGCTGGCGTTCGGCTCGGCCGGGACCATCAGCGGCGCCGACTGACTCATCAGCCATTCGACGCTGGGGTCGTCCGAAAACCAGTTCTTCGTGAACGTCTCCAGCGGCAGGTATCCGGCCTGTGCGTCCTGGATCGCGCCGAAGCAGCGAACGCCGTCGATCGGGCCGACACCCACGACGTCGTTCGTGTGCATCATGGCTTGCTCGGCGTCCGAGTCGTCGTCGTACGTGGCGCTGTAGACCCAGCACTCGATGGCGCCCTGCCCGTTACGACCGGCCAGCGTGCCCACGTACTCGGCGCCTTCGAAGCCTTCGAGAATGCGCGAAACGTCGGTTGTGCTGCCGCGGAAGTTGGTATCCAGCAGATTGCCGTTCGCCGGGTTGTTCAGCTCCAGGCGAGTCGCCAGCAGATCCCACGCGCCGGCACCGAAGACCACGCGCCGCACCGTGACACCGGCCAGCTTGTTCACGTTGCGACGGGAGTCCAGCAGGTCGCCGAGCGGGTCGCCCGTGGCCTGGTCCCACTTCGCACCGCCCGCGAGGACGACGGTCAGCGAAGCGTCACGCTGAAAGTCGACGACCTGGGTCGGATAGTCCTCGCCGGCCACCGTGACCGATCCCATGATGACAGCCTGCGCGGCCATCCATTCGAGCCGGTTCTGGATGCGCTGCTTCTGCTCTTTCAGCTCTTCAGCGATGACGGCCAGGCGCCGCTCGCCGGCACTCATCTGCCGGTAGATGAACTCGCCCGGCTGGCGCGAGAACACCTTGGCCGGGTCGACGACCGACTTCGGCTTGACGTAGGCCGGCGAAAACCGCTTCATCGAAGAGCCTTGCGTTTTGATGATACGGCCTTGCGCAGTCGGCGCCACGAAGGGGGCCAGCTTCTTGTAACGGCGATCGACCGTCTCGAAATCGATGTACGGGGTATCGAAGTTGATCGTACGGCCGAAGAACGCCAGCCAGAAGATCGGAAGGGTGATCTGCTGACGCTGCACTTCCTGCAACGTCGCGAGATCGAAGGGGCTGAATGCCATGATTGCGGACTCCTATTCAAAAGTGAGTTTGGTTCGCGCGTCGAGTCGCTTACTTGACTGCGCTGATCTTGATCGTGTCGGTTTGCGCGAACGCCGCGCGACGAAGCGCCAGGGTGTTCAAGGCAGCGTCCCACACCAGGGCCTCGTGGTTGAAGTCGCCGCCCGTGTAGTAGGCGGCCCACGAGCCGGGTTGAGCGACGGTGTTCAGCGCTTCGGTCAGGATGCCGACCGCGACTTCGGAACCGTTCACGGCGTCCGCGTCATGGGCGACGATGAGATCGTTCACCAGGGCGATAACGGTGCCCGCCGCGAGGTTCACGTTCGCGCCGCCGGCCGCCCGGTTCGTGGTGATCGGCGCCGAACCCGCGAACAACGGGGTGACGGGGCTCAGGTCTTGCGACTCGCTCGATGCAAGGATGCTCATTTTTCAGTTCTCCGATGATGGATGTTCGATTGAAACTCGATGCCGGTCGCCGTTCAGTTCAACGGCTTGCCGTGCGCCGCGGCCTGGGCGCGCATGATCTGCTGCGCGGGCGTCATCTTCTCGCCACTGTCGCCAGCGGCGCCGATCTCGGGATGCTTGTCGCGATCCATCGCGGCCTTGAAGGGGTTCGCCTCGGCGGCGGGTGCCGGGTCGGCGGCGGGGGCGGGCGTGGCAGCGGCAAGAACAGCCTTCGCCTCGTCGACGCTCATGTCGGTTTTGAACGCCAGGTGATTGGCGAGCTGGCTCTTGCCTTCGGCTTCGGCGCAGCCGACGATCCCCGAAATCCGGGCACGTTCGGTGTTGCGGGCTTCGGTCGCGGCCTGTTGGGTATTGGCAGCTCCCGGCTGATTCGCTTCGGTGGTCATGGTAGGTTCCTTGCTGGCTTTTTGACGTGTCGAGCCGGAAAGCTCGCTCAGAAATGCCGACGCCGCCTCACGAGGCGACGCGATGGCATCGATAAGGCCGAGATTCACGGCTTCCTCGGCCCGGTAGCATCGCGCCTCGGTATCGAAGACCTTCTTGAAATCAAGCGAACGGCCCTCCGATACCAGGGTGCAGAATTCCTTGCGCGCGACGTCGCAACCTTCCTGGATGTTCGCGCGCACATCGTCGGGCAGGGATTCGTACGGATTGCCGTCGACCTTGTGATCGCCCGAGTGGATGAAAGTAACTTTGATGCCCCAATCGTCCAGGAGCTTGCTCATGTCGACGTGCATCGTGACGACGCCGATCGAGCCGGCCCCGCCGCTGGGGATCGACACGACACGATCGAGACTCGATGCGATGGCATAGCACGCCGAATAGCAGTTCGAATCGATCACCCCGAGCATCGGTTTCTGCCCGCGGGACGACATGATGTCGTAAGCGGTTTCGAGGCATCCGGCGTACTCGCCGCCGTAGGAGCTGAGATCGAAGATGATCCCGTCCACGTCGTCGTCACCCATCGCGAGGTCTTTCTGCGAACGGATGAAGTTGTAGCCGGTAACGAAGCCGTAGCTACCCGAGAACCGATTGATGAGTGTCCCCGACACGGGAATGATCGCAACGCCATTGGCGAAGGCGAACGGCTTGGACCGATTGTCGGGACCAAACCCGTACGCGGCGCACAGCTCGGAACGCCTGGCGAAAAGTGCTTCCGTCGCCTCTTCGTTCGACATTGCAGACATGCGCCGCAAATCCGCCATCAAGGCGCCGTAATGCGGGGCTACTGCAACCTGTCGCAGATTCATGCGCTCGATGGCTTGTCGAGCCACGAACTCGCGCGTCGCACTGCGGTTTTCAATCGGAGAGGTATCCACTTTTTCGTTTGCGCTCCACTTTGCGTTGAATTCAATGCGGCACTATACCCGATAGAAAGCAAAAAGTAACTTTCGACATCAGGTCGTTTCCACATCCTCGCTTTCTTCGTCTTCCTTCATGGTTTTCTGCGCCGAGTTCGAACCCGACTTCCTGGCGTCCATGTCGAACTCAAGGCCGAGACTGTCGATCATTCGTTGCTCGCGCGCACGTTGCTTGAACACCCGCCGATAGTCCTCACCCAGCGACGCGCATTCCTTCTCGTACGTCGACAAGCCACCTTTGATCCGCATCAAGGCCGATTGCGTCTCTTTCAGCTCATCCACCTGGCCCCGGCTCGATCCGATCCAGGTGCACGAGCACAGCGCTTCGCGCATGACCGGATCATAGAAGATGTCGCGCTTCTTGCCCGGAGGTAGCGGGATATTGCCCGCGTTGATTTCTTCTTCAAGCCAAAGCGTGAAAATCATGGTCGCGAGCTTGTCGGCGCCGTTCTTCTTGCGCCCCTGCATGTGCCGCCAGGTCTGGAGCGCAGAGGCCCGAATCGACGAATAGCTACCGCGACTGTAATCGCGCGAAAGTTCTTCGTACGACACCCCGAGCGCTGCCGCGGTGTAGCGCAACAGGCTTTCCTCGAATCCGCTACCGACCCCGCCGGGCGTGCCCATTGGTTTCAAATTCAGCTTGGTTCCGGGGAACAGGTGGGGCAGCTTCACCCCGTCAATCGCGATGTTGTTCGCGCTGCCGACGTAATCGGAAAGCGCACCCATGTACGACGATAGCGTTTCGGCAAAGCCAGTTTGCCCGGCGCCGAGCGACCCGAACACCACTTCTCGGGGCAGCTCGGATTCGATCGCTGCCGCGTAGGTCGCGTTGACGACGGCGTTCTGCAAGACAACTTCCTGAAACTTGCGCGTCATGCGCATTTGCTTCAAGGCTGCAACCATGTCGGCGATGCCGCGGGTCTGGTCGGGTTGCAACGGATCGTAGATATGCAGCACTTGCCGACGACCCCACGGCTTGCGGGCTTCCACGTAGCGCCACGTCCACGACAGGTGATCGTACGTCTCGGTCGCATGTCCGTTCCGAAACCAGTACCCCACCGGGGCACCGTGATAGTTCGAAGCGACACCGCGACGGAGGAACCGAGTGTCCGACTGCCCATCTGGGTTGCATAGCCGGCTCGGCGAAGTGAGCTGGATTGCGGTCCGAAACGGCCGATCCTGCTCGCGAATCCACTCGACCGCCCCCAGGATCTCCCCGGTATACAGGAAGCCACCGACAGCCAGACGGATGAGGCCGGTCAACGTCCGCTTTCGCCCGGCGTCGAACCAACATTCCTCACTGTCGGCCAGCAGGTTGAATCGAGACTCGACAACCCGCTGATACTCTTCGGCCCAAGCCTCGTCACCACCCAACAGGTCGTAATCCGGCTGCACGTTCAAACGAAATTGGGAACCTACGATCGAATCTCGATGGACGAAGACGGCGCCTGCGGTGTAACCGTCATTCTGCACCGTGTCACGAGAACGGAAATCGGCATCGTCCTTGACCGGGTTGATTTGCTGGTCGGCAGACACGACAGAAGGGGACCAGCGGGCCAGCTCGCGATTACTGCGATCCGCACCCTCCAGGCCGCCCCCTAGCGCCACCTTCTGTAGCGGCTTCTGATCCGCTCCGAGAATCGTCACGTCAGCCATCAGAAAATGAACCTCGCCGGGCCGATGTTCTGCGGGACAACACCGATCGAGCCCGACAACTGCTGTTCGAGACTCTTGATCCAGTTGTAGAGGCCGACCTGATTCGCTGCGGTGAATTCAACCCGCTCGCCGTTCTGGTCCACCACGACGCGCGCCGAACGGCCCGTCTTGAGAGCGTGGTAAGCGGCTTTCGCCTCGTCCAATTGCTGTTGAATCGTTGCCATTTGGTTGAAACTCCGGCGAAATTATGCTAGGGCTTTTGCGAATTTGGCGAAATCGTAAGCCGATTCGGCCCCGGTTGTAAAGCGGCGCTCTGCGTCAGCCGTACGGACCAAATCATTTTTGTCCCATTCCTCGGCCCACCCCGGCGGGTTGTTCCAATCCAAATGCTCGACCCGCAACAGCTCGGAAACGCACATCCCGATACAGTAATAGCTCAAATCCCAGGATTCGTTCGGATTGCCTGGAACCTTCTTCCATCCCTTTTCCCCGCGAACCTCCGCGCAAAGTTCGTTGTAAACCGCATCCGGCATCCAATTTGGGATTCGGAACATTCCAGATCCGGGCACCAGACAATCGAGGCGCCCGTTTAAGTCGTCTTTCAGCACATTCGAATTCAGCATCAGCACGGGGATATCGCCCCTAGCCCCTGCCTTCTGGTCCTTGCGATCGCTATCCGGATAGGAGATACGAGCCCTCGGATGACCCGGAGTATGCTCACCTTTGACCAGGGTGAACCGGCGATGCAGGTTGTCCTTACGCAGTCGACGATAGAAGTTGTACGCCATCATGGTCACGCCGGCCTTACCGCCCGAGTCGCAACCGACAAGGCGCAAGCGCATCATTCGACCTGTGTCATCATCGAGCGGGTATTCCTTGAGGATGACATGCTCAATCAACTCGTCCCAATCCTCCAGGTAAGCGTGAGGTTTGACCCATAGCCGTTCCCCGTCCTCGTCCTCGCGCTTCGACTTTTTCACTTCAAATCTGTCAATCAGCACGGTATCGAACGGCGTGCCTGGCAAGATGCCGAATACCTGCACCACCCAACGGTTACGCTGAACGTCGATCGTCGCTACCAGGAAGCGGACACCCACGGGAATATGCCGTTCCCGGAGATTTTCAGCCCGACCCTTGAGCGCTTCCGGAACTCGAACATCGCTATTCGCGCGACGATAGTAGGGTTCCCCGAGATCGTTGTTATAGAACTTCTTCAATGACTCTTCATTGCCGGTGCGCTCGAAATCATCAAGAGCGTCCAGGTAGAGCGCAAGTAGCTTTCGCCACGAGACGAACGCAGCGGCCACCCCGCGAAGCCAGAAGGATGCGATCATCGTCCTCGGCGAAGGCCCCACGATTCGGCCGCTACGGTCGACCGACTGACCATCCTTGACCCAGCGACCCCACGCCTGCATTTCCTCGCGATCTTCGGGGCGCATTTCGGCGCCACAATGGGGACACACCATACGCACGGAATCAGCCGCTTCGAGGTTCGTCATGCCCGGATGCCGGTCGTAACGGAGGTCTTCGAATTTCCCTTCAAAATATCGATCGCACGAGAGACAGGGCCATTGCCAGCGGCGGCGGTCCCCGCGGTTGTAGAGCGCCATGATCCCGCCGGCCGGCGGCGCCTCGTGCGGGCTCGATGGAATCCAGTTCTTGCCGTCGTCCTTGACTGATCGACTCGGGCTAGATTCAGCCACTGTCATGGCGTAACTGCCGAAGGTCGTCGTCCGCTTGGCGGCCAGGTCGTAGGGCTCACCATCGCCGCCGATGTCGTCGTCCATCCGGTCGCGGTCCGTGAGGATCACCCGGCCGACCGGCTTACCTGCAAGTTCGGTCGTTGTCGGCCACGATAAGGACAAGATCATCCCGTTTCGGTAGCGCTTGTCGAACACGTTGTCGGCGTCAGACTTCGGCAACAACATCGCGCCGACGTCCTTCGAATGAAGGTGCAAACGGTCGATCCGTCGAATCGAAAAGTCGCGCGCTGCGGCCTGTGTCGGACAGACAAGCATCGTGTCCATCGGATCAACAACGACGGAATACAGGACCGGATTAATAAGTAATCCGTCCGTCTTCCCGCACTGCGCAGGGCCACAGAAAATCAACCCCTGGTATTCAAGCGAGCCGAAGACGTTCATCGGCTCGACCATGTACGGGGCGACCGTGTTGTCCCACTGCCCGACGAATGCGCCAGGCTGATTCACATAGCGGTATTTCTCTGCCGCCCCTGCTACGCTCAATCTCTCGGGGGGCTTCAGGAATGCGGAAAGGTCGGCAATGATTTCCCCGACAGACTCATAGTTCTTCGTCGTCATGGTCCGCATTACCACTTTCTTTCGGGGCAAATTTTTTCTTGATCGCCTCGGTTAGATCACTCAGCGTGCCGTCAAGCAGGCCGCGAATGATTGTCCGTTGGCGAGGCGTCAAATCGGTTTGACGCTCAACCGCATCGCTCGCGAGACGGATTTGCATCCGCATCAGTTTGAACAGCTCGCCGACTTCCTCAACCACCTTCGCAGTCGGCCAAAGGTCGCCTTCGAGTAACAGGTATTCTTGCTTCGCCCGCTGCCCGCTCCAAAATTCCTTTGTGAGCATCTTCGGCAAGTCGGCATGGTTCATCCGCTTGATGTACGCCTCAATGTCATAGTGAGGCCGTACCAAGTAAGGGGCAACTTCGTGAACCATCCATGTTGACGCGTGACCGCGCTTTCCGCTAGGCGCAACGCCGTGCAATTTCTCCACCAGGACCCGGTGATCCATCCGGAACAACACGCCAAGTTGAGAAAGGTTCGCACCCTCAAACAAAAGAGCTTTGCTCGCATCATCCAGGCCGGCGGACCTTTTTATGCTAGAGGTCATCGACATATTCCAGAATCAATGAACGCAACTCCCCCTTGGCGAGCAACAACAAGGCCCGCATGTGATGTTCGTGATACAGGGGGAGATCGCGTCGACCGGAACGGTATTGCGCGTACGTCGAATAGGCGACACCCATCAGCCGGCAAGCTGACGTCGGTTTCAAACCAATTTGGTCTTCGAATTCGAGGACTGTGTTATTCACGATCTGCGCACCGCACCATTATGCAATGCACAGTATCATCAAATTCAACTTTTCGGCAAGTCCTCCACCTTTCGGCTTTTCAATCCGAAAAGTCGGTGAAAGATACGATCCTTGGAATCAACTCCCCGTCGACCGTGTAGCGCTTGGAATCTCGTTTGATACGAAGGGCGAAATTGCCCTCTTTCAATTCCTTTTTCGCCTCGACCAGATCGGACGGAAGATCGAGAAAATGGAACTTCCCGTCCGCGATCTGGACAACAAGTACGTTTCGCAATTCGCGGAATTCCTTGGCGACAGTGGCTTCGTATACATCCGGCGCGATCTCTCGGGCCAGGGTGACGCGCATGGGGTAGGAAACCCCCTTCACCATTGCGACGAAATCAACATAGTCGCGTCGTGGGTCTTTCTCCGACAGCGTGCCACAATGACCGCCGGCCAGTGCGATCAACCCCCACACCAGGTGCACGGCCCCCTCCAAGCCCTTGGCATGGATCTGGCGCTCCCGGCGATCCAGCTCGGGCTTGATGCCGTAGTGCAGCCAGGTGTGATCCACGCCCAGCAGCGATGCCAACTTCTGCATTAGCAACGGGCGCGGCATCGACTTCGCGTTAAACCATTTGCTCACCGCTTCGGGGGCTACCTGAAGGCGTTCACATATGTACTGTTGACGCCCTTGATCCTTGGGTGGGATTGTCTGACTCTCATCGCACGCCAGTACCAGGCGAGCTACGAACTCCCTTCGAAACTCTTCAGTTGACGACATGGTGTTCCTCGTGTTCAACAATTCAACCTCACGGATTGTGAGGGTTCAACCGATTGTGGAACATAAAGGCCAACCTTGCAACTAGGGAAATCAACTATCGAACGAGAGAATTATTACAAGTCCGTAAAATCCGCCACTGACCCCTTCTTCAGCTCCGCTCGGTACTTCCGGACTCGACGCTTTAAGGACTCCAGGAAAGCATCTTGAAAATTCTCTTTGTCCTGCAATGCCGCGTACACTTCCTCGTCCCGCGTCCCTGACGCCATCAGCATGTGTACTGTGACAACTGACTTTTGACCCTGGCGCGCAAGCCGACCGATCAATTGCAGGTACAGTTCGAGACTACAAGGCAGATCGAAGTAAACGACCGTATGCCCACCATGTTGCAGGTTCAGGCCGTGCCCGGCCGATTGCGGGTGCACGAACAGCAAGGGGATCTTGCGCGCGTTCCAATCCTTAACGCACTTTCCCTCGCGGTCCATGAGAACGGCTTTCGGGAACGCCTTTTTCAATCGGTCCAAAGTAGATTTGAACCAATATGCGATCAAGATCGGCTCACCCTGCGATTCCTCTACGATCTCGCGAAGCACGTCCAGCTTGGCATCGTGAATATGGTGAACCCGCTTCCTACGAACGAATTCTCCGTCTTCCTGCTCTTCCAAGTAGCTTTCGTACAACGTGCCCGAAGCCATCTGAAGCAACTTTTGCGAAAGCTCGGCCGCTGTTTCCGCTTCGATCTCGGTCCCGTCAGGCAGGGTAATCACAAAGTCCTTTTCCAGCTTGCGGTATAGGTCCATCTGTGACTTGGAAAGACAAATCTTCCGCTCGACGAAGATTGGTTTCTTGACATCAAGGTATTCCTCGGCACGGAGGACCATACAGATATCTTTGATCTTCTCCGTGATCTCGTCTTTCGCGCCTGGGCGCAACTTCCGCCGCCGGTTGTACCTGTTCTCGACAAAGTACCTTTCCCGGAATTTCGTGATCCCCTTGCCGAACCTTTCCCCGCCATCGAGCAAAAATATCTGCGCGAAAAGGTGTTCGTACGTCTCGGCCGCGGGCGTCGCCGTCAGAATGTGCAAACGCTGAATCAATCCCGGCGTATTGCGCACCTTGGCCAGTGCCTTGAAGCGCGACGACGTGTGATCCTTAAAACTCGAACTCTCGTCGATAATCACGCCCCGATACGGCCATTTCGGTCCGTGGAAATTTACGAGCCATTCGACCCAATCGCGAGAAATGATGTTGATCGAGCTGCGCCGCCTTGCCGCCTCGGCCCGGATGCGGTTCTTCTCGGCCGTTTCCGCCTTCTGCCCTTGATGGGTCACGAACTGCTGCCACTCGCGCGGAGTCAATCCCAGCTCGGCCGCATCCCGGCGGGCCTTGTTTCGGGCTCGATCACGAACCGCATCGACTCGCGGATCATCGTCGAAGACGTGAATCAGGTTGTAGCCGTACGGTGCCACATGCTCCCAAGACTCGATCTCATTGGGCCAGGTTTCCGTGGCCACGCGCAGCGGCCCGACGATCAAGAACTGCTCCATAGCAAACCGGCCGAGCAAGTCGGCAATCACCGTCAGACTCGATATCGTCTTTCCGAGCCCCATATCAATGAAAAGGCCCGAGTACGGGTTCTCATAGAGAAACGGTATCGCGAGTTCGCCCTGGTAACGGTGCAACCTGTCCCGACTCAAAGTGACTTTGGACAGTAGGCCCGCGATGCGCTCATCGAAGGACTGCATAACCTTCCTCAATCGAATCGACGACGTAGACTTCAGCCCCGTGCATTCTCATTTCACGGTGGCGCTTCTGCTGCTGGGGACTCGCCGTCTCACCTGGCGCCTTCAGCTCGATAAAGACGTGACGCCCCTTTCGAATGAAAATCCGATCCGGCACGCCTCGAAACGACGGAGAAGTGAATTTGCACTGCCACCATCCGTGCACTTCCGCGTATTGCGTGATTGCAGCTTCAATATCCGATTCTCTTGTCACAGTCCTACTCTCCAATGTGGCGCGCAAGCCCTTCGATTGCGACTCGCAAACTGACTTGGACCATTCGGGTTGCGTGCGGGACGCGCCCCTTGGCCTTTCGGTATTCTTCGAGATCGTTTTCCATTCCGATGTACGAACGCCCCGTCTCATGGCATGCGATCCCGCTGCTCGAACTGCCCATCGTGTTGTCAAGGACAACATCCCCCGGCTTGCTGTAGGTCAGCACAACCCACTTGCACAGGGAAACCGGCTTTTGCGCGGAATGGATCTGCTGTTGCGCCGAAAAGTCCCGCGAGAAATTCAAAATCGACTTTGGGTAGCGGGTGCCTTCGTTCTTGAACTCGGTGCGAGGCTTCAGCCCATACCCGTGATCGTTCTTTCTGCCGACATACCCGTCAGGGTTTTTGCTCTTTCTCGCGTACGGCTCGCCTTCTTCCATCTGCGGGTTGTAGACCGTCGTGCCAGGTGCAAAGACAAGCAAGTCCTCGTGCACGCGCATCGGTCTGTATTTAGCCAGGCCCGGCGACCCGCACTTGTTCTTATTCCAAACCAGGTGATCCTTGAACCAGGACGGATTCGACATGACCAGGTGGGCGGTAAACGGCATCGCCCCGAACAGGACCACGCAACCACCTGGCGCGAGAATTCGCTTGTACTGGCGCCACAACTCCGAAAGCAAAATCGGCGAATCCCATTTGCAGTTTGTCGTACCGTAGGGAAGGTCGCAGAAAATGAGATTGACGCTTGCGTCGGGCAATACGCCCATCAGGTCCAGGCAGTCGCCAAAGTAAATTTCGGCCCGTGTCAAAGTGAATCCTCCCGGCGGCAATGAGGGCACAACCTGTGCCCATCGGGGATTTTGGCCCGTTCAACCCAAGCGTCGCGGATCGATTCGCGCGATTTGCCGCAGATCGCGACACCACTCGGAAGCTCGACAATGTGGAAATTTTTTTGATCGGGTAAGCGTGCGAACATTCGGCCGGTTCGTCCGACTAGCTCGGGGTCGCTATACGAGGCGCCGACGTCCTGCAAGATCGCGTACCCCTCTCGGATGTACCAGGACAGGTCCAAGTCTTCCGGCAAGTCACTTTGCAGTTCCATCATGGGACGAGCCCCGAGCGTTCGAGGCACGGTATTGCCGTTGCTCCGATAATGGATCGCCGTAACGTCGTCCTCTGCGTAGTAGTAGCGAATCGCCTTTCCGATGTACTCGCCGTTCTTCTCCGCACCGCCGGCCACCTTGCGCACGGTCAAGAACTGCCGCACGTCGTCGCACTCACGAACCGTCGTCTCGATCGGCACACCATCGCGAAGGAAGTTGACTGCCGAACTGATCGCCACTTCGGCGGTCGGGTTCTTCTTCAATCCAGATGCCCCCTTCTGCCCCCGTCCAGGGGGCGCGAAAGCACCTTTCAATTTCACCTTCTTGCCGTCGTCGTAGATTGCAATGTAGTTGTTGACGTCTCGCGAATGCACGGACTTGTATCGCACTTCCTCAGTCATGAACCCCGTATCGCATTCCCAATCGAAAATGTAGGTGTTGAAATCGTCGATACGATCTCGGCAAACTCGAATCACAATCCCATCGGTGTTCGCCGAAACGACATCGAAGCCAGCCAGGTGCAGCCTTTCGATCAACATCAGTATCACGAGCTGCCCGGTCAAAGTGACTTGCAGCATCAGGTCTGGAGAACAGAGGATCGAGTAGGGCGACCCCAACTTTCCATATGTTCCGTTCAAAACGATCTTCAGCGTTTCGGCAATGGTCGCAAGGGAATTCCGCTTTGCATCCACTCGGCGGTCGAAGAGCTTTTCGTAGACCTGAAGAAATACTTCCCCAAGGTGTTTAGGGAAAAGGCGCAAAAGCAAAATGATTTTCGGGTAGAAGCTGGTCACGTCACGATCAATCAAAACGAACTGATCGTCGGAACGGTGCGTTACTTTCTCTTCGCTCGAATGAAGCCCGCCGATGCCGATCCGGTAGACGCTATTTCCAATCGAAACAGTCAGGCCCTTTAGCCGCTCGGGCATCTTGACCACGCCGTCGTATCCAACGGCAAATCGAGCCGTGACGAGCTTGCTGTAAACGTCCTTTAGCTCGGGGGTTTCGAACGTGATCCAGTTCGGTGGGCGATAGTGGAACACCCCCGTCACATTGGCGGGCCTTCGCACGGTGTTGCCCGTGATACGCTCGATCTCGACCTTAATAACGGCTTCAGCGACTTGTGCATCTGACTTGCTGCGCACGTCGACGCCGTACTCATCACTCATCACCGACCGCAAAGTGACTTGTTCACGCAGTTCGAAATACAGGTCGGCAGTGACATCAAGGTCGTTGATATGGTAATCGTCCAGGGCTCTAGTCTCGTCTTCCGAAAGTGAGCGATCCGGATCTAGCGGCAAATCCTGCATCCGGCGCGAGTGCATCCGGCCGGCGTACAGCTTCAGTGACGGGTGTTGCGGGCTTCCGGGGGAAACCTCCATCAAGTCGACATGATCGAAATACTTGGGAAGCCTGACACCGTATTTGTCCCGGAACTCCCAAGGCTTCATCCCACCCATGATGATGTCGTCGTTCGCTTGCTTGAGCTGCGAATTCGTAGCCCCGCTCATGGCGAGGGCAATCATGGGGCAGTCGTAACCGTTGCCGTTGAACGTGACGATTCGGAAATTTCGAATGATGCGAGCAACACCTACCCGGTCAAGTTCGTTTGATCGGGTGCGCCGGAAGAGCTTCACCCGGTTCGTCTCAAGGCACTTGAACGCGATCGACCAGTAGTTCGGGTAGCACTCGGTATCGCAGACTGCAATCGGTCGGGTTTCCGAATAGCGCATAAAATGAAAACGCCCCTACAGCTTTCCACTGCTCGGGGCGCACTCCATCAAAAGTTGATTTGGAGGCCGATCAAAGGCCGTCGTCGTCGTCGAAACCGCCGCTGTCGTACCCGTCGTCGCCGCTGGCCAGATCGTCCCAGCACTCGCTATCGTCGATCCGTCCTTGGCCGAACGGCTTGTCGTCGCGCAGGAACATCACGGAGTTCAAGCCGGCAACGATCCGCTTCGGGTAGATCTTCGCCGAGTTCTTCCGCTTGCCGTTGAAATACCACGGGCGGATGAGGATCGAACCCCAGCAACCGCCGTAGAACAGGTCGTCGATCTTGGCGATGTCGTCGATCACGACCCCCTTACGGTCACGGCAGCGCGGGCGCACCTTCATGTCCGAAGCCGACACGAGGAAATGCCCATGCATTTCCTCGGCTTCCTTGTCGTCGCCGTTCGACAAGAACCATTGGGCCTGCGGGATCTTGACTTCGTTGGTGGCGCACAACTTCTGAATGACTTCCTTGCAGATGTCTTTCGCCGCGACGTGCGTCGCCTTGGGCAGCATGCCTTGCACGCGCCAGGACAATTTTTTGTCCCCGTCGTCGCTCTCGTCCTCGCTCGGCGTTCCGAGGAACGGATAGGACAGGCGGACGTTATCCAAGCGGATCACACGGCCACCCGAGCTGTCCGTATACAGCACCGCATTTTCGACCTTCTTTACCACTGTCAGATTCGACATTTACATATCCTCGATTTCACGGGTTTCACAGTTTTCTACCAGATCGTCAAACACCCCGTCCGATAGATCCACCAGCGCCGGTCGCGGATCTGCGGCCGGCGCCAATGTCGGTTTGCCCTTCGGCTTGTAGACCAAGCCGTCGAGCAATTCCGGCAGTTGCCGCGTCCGGTATCCGCTCTTTCGAAGCAATTTTTCCGCTTCGGCAGGGCTCACGACGGATTCGACAAACACCTTTGATTTGGGACAGCCGTACTCGACCAGTTTTGAGCCGGCATCGTTCGGAAAACGGAAAGCCCGGTTCGAGCGACCTTCGACAATCTTCCAAAGGGTAGCTTTTTCGCCGCGCGACAGGCGACGGAATAGTTCGAGCTGCATCGCCTTGAACCACGCGTCCACGGTCGGGCGCCATGCGTAAATCTGCTCCATGTGCACCGTGGACAACGTCATGAGATCGGCAACCTTGGGGATCACCGTCAAATCAAGATGGTCCTTGAATTCCTCGACGTCGCTCGGCGTGATGTCCCGCTCCACCAGGTCGTCGAAGACCCCTTCCAGCATGTCGGAAAGCGACTTTGCGTACGCCCCGCAAGTGGTCTTGACCTTGCACCAGCGGCATTGCTTCGGGCCTGGCGTACGAGGGGCGTTGATCTCCCATGCGGCATGCATCCGCGGCTTGGCCCATTTCGCGAACTCAAGCAATTGGGCTCGGGAAATAATCCAAACATCGAAATGATCGAGCCGTGGCTGGCCGATCCGAATTTCGATCTCTTCAAAGTGATATTTCGCGTCGTATTGCCAGAACGCCCCGAGTGCGTACAAGAGGGCTTGAGTATTCTCCCTGGCAAAGACCATGTACCCCTTGCCGAATTTCCAGTCCGCGACCACCATCCGGCCGGGCCGACACGCAATGAAGTCTGCGGTCCCCGTTTGATTCGGGATCGGCGTCAGTCTGGAAATGTCGACACGGATCTCGATGAAATGGTCGCCGGGCAGGAACTCGACCCAGTCGACGCACTGCTGGGCGTAATCCAGCATGACTTCATCGATTTCAATCAAGAAGCCCCAATCGCCGGCCTCGACCCACTCGACCTGACCTACCAGATGGACGGGTCGCTTACCACTCGTGAGCCAGGTTTCCGTGACCATGTGACCCACCGTGCCGTATGCCGCGTCTTCGCCGGCATCGTCAGGCGCCAATAGGTTCGGGATCAACGATCCAGCGCAATGGAGGTACATCGACGACGAGGACGGCCCGTAGGCCGAATGGCCGTTCCGACCTTTCGCCAATGCCGTCAAATTGACTTTGTGTTCGCTCATCGCTTATCGGAAAAAGGACGCCAGGGGGTGCAAAGGGAGGGAGGGGGTGCACCCCCGGCGTCAACTCAAGACCAGACCTTCGCGACTGGCCAAGAGGGAGACTCGGTACTGGCGGTTACAGGCCGCCCTCGCCCTCGCCGTCGCCGTCGTCGGCGACCTTGGCTTTCGCGGCCTCGTAGAGCGCGTCGAACTTGTCCTCGGTGACTTCGGCCAGCTTCTCAAAGCCGACCGACTTGATGAGTTCCTTCGCGGCCGGGGTGCCCAGCTTTTCCTTGACCTCGTTCACCGCCGCCTGCATTTCGGCCTTGCTGTGCTTCGGCTTGGACGCCGACGAGCTGGCAGCACCACCCTTGCGACCGCCGCCGGTCGAACCGGACGGAGCGGCACCGCCGCCGGCCTTGTACGCTGCGGCCAGGTTGTTGATCGCTTCCGCGAGTGCTTCGATTTTCTGTTCGAGCATGTCGAATTCCTTGCTGTTGAAATGAATGGTGCAACGACTGCGAGCCGATTAGCGCGCAGGATCTCCGTCGTCTCGTTCAAACGAGGCGATGAATCTGGATAAATCGGGCTTGGGGAACAACTGACTTTGCCGAACGGCAGAGATTTGATGCGACGCAAACTCGGTGATCGCACCGCCGATGTTCTGGCAATTCGAGAACGCACAACAGAGGGAGTACCATGCACCCCCGAGATCCGCAGCAAGGATATCGGCCAGGGTGGACCGCATGATGTCGCCACGGTGTTTCCCGGCTCTGAATTCCGCCGCTTCGAACCGGAGGATGCTCGCCAGGTTCATGAAGTGGGCTCTTCGCCCAGGCTCCACGCAACCGCCGGCAATGGCGACGAATTTCGATGCAAAAGATTCGAGCTGGTTTGCCGTGAATTGCATGGTCTGGTGAACGTCTCTCGTCTCTATCTTGTAACCGCCAAATCGCATGTAGCGTTCGACGTCTTCAGGTAAGTTGCCCAATGTTGGCATGTGCCGCCCCCGAATTCAACTTCGGCGCCATGATTCCACTGTCGGTTGATTCTGTCAATACATTTGTGTAATCTGGCACCCGCCCCATTACCAGGAGTCAAACCAATGAAGTTCCCCCCGTGGGTCGACGACCCGAAAGAAGGCGACGAGAAACGCGCGAAAGCCCGGCTGACGTACATAATGAATCGAACCGCTGTCGAGATCCTGCCGGCGCCATCAATTCGTGCGCTGTCGAGAACATGCGGACTCGATCATTCCACGCTGTTCTGGAATCTGCGAAGAGGGCGACTGAGCGAGGCAGTCGCACAGAAGATTGTCGACGCCTGCGGCACGAGCGCAGACGGGAAAGTGCGTTTTACGATTGAAGACCTGCTGAACCCCCTGGCGATCAAATCCAAATGACGAAAAAAGGCGATCAACGCCTGGAGAATAACGGGGGGCCGCTAGTCAAGTACGGAGCGAGACTGCTTTCCAACGGATACAGAATCGTCCCGATCTTGATCGGCAGCAAATCACCGGGCTTCTCAGGGTGGCAGAACTCCAAAGCAACATCCGACCAGTTGCGGGAATGGATCGAAAACGGGCACAAATGGTCGGGGGTCGGCATCTTGACCAGGGATCACCCGGCGATCGACATTGACGTGCTCGACGAAGATGCGGCCAAAAAGATCGAGAATTGGTGCACCGAGAACATCGGGTTCACCCCCGTTCGAATCGGTCGCGCCCCGAAACGCCTATTGCCCTTTCGCTGTGACGAGCCCATGCGTAAACGCGCCTCGTCCAAGTATGAAGACGAATGGGGCCAGACGAACCGCATCGAAGTGCTCGGGGACGGCCAGCAGTACGTGGCGTTCCACACCCACCCCGAGACGGGGAAGCCGTACCGATGGGTCGGCGGCGAGTCGTTACTGGACGTGCCCGCGCACGAGCTGCCCACGCTGACCCCGGACCTGGTCGACGACCTGATCGAGTTCTTCGAAGGACTGGCCAGTAGCGAGGGGTGGGAGCTGGTAGCCAACGGGCACGGCAAGGCCGCGGCGATCGATCCCGACAACCCCTTCGTCGAAGACAGTCGGCCGATCGACATCCAAGACGCCGACCTACGACGGCACTTGATGGTGATCCCCTGTAATCAAGAGTACGACTATTGGGTACGGGTGGGGATGGCGCTCTATCACCAGTACAACGGGGACGAACTCGGCTTCGAGCTTTGGAACGAATGGAGCGAGACAGCCGAGAATTATGAGCGCGAAGCCTTGGACAAGCGCTGGGAGAAGTTCCGCATCGACGGCAAGCAGCGTGCCCCAATCACCGCTCGCTACATCCTGCGCCTCGCCCAAGAGGCGGCCGAGGAAGCCGAAACCAAGCTGTCGATGGAGCTGAATCACGCCTTCCTCGTTGCCAAGAACATGAGCGAGTGGGAGCGGGCCAAGAAGCAGGCACGCACGGCTGAAATCAACATCCTCGCCCGCTCGGGCCTGGCCAATACGGCGAAAGCCGCTTGGGAGCGGATCACCGGGAAGAAAGTCCCCCTCGTCGATGTCAAGAAGGCTCTTTCCTACGTCCCCAAGATCGGCGAGCTGGCCCCCGAGTGGTGTCGCCCGTGGGTCTACAACGTCGGATTGGACCGCTTTTTCAATCTGGAAACGAAGCTGTCGGCCACGCAGCAGGGCTTTAACGCCATGCACGACCGGCACGCCCTGACGAAGAGCGACATCCTGAACAACCGGGCCATGCCGTCGCAGAACGCATCGAGCCTTGCTTTGAATCTATACCGCATCGAGAACATTGACGGTCAGCGCTACGAGCCGGGTCGCGACCGGATCTTCTCCACTGTCGAGGGACGCTACGCGAACACCTACCCTGAACACGAAATCCCGAAAATCCCGAAGGACCACCTACCCGCCCACTCCGTCGCCGTCCGCATTATAGAAACTCACTTTGCCCACCTACTGCCAGACCCTACGGAACGGCTGATGTTGATCGACTGGCTGGCCTACATCGTCCAGAACCCCGGCGAACGCCCGAACTACGCGATCCTTCTCCAAGGCACGCCGGGTGATGGTAAGACGTTCCTTGCCGAAATGATGCGGGCGACCATGGGGCCGTCGAACGTGTCCATGCTCAACGCCCACATTCTCCAAAGTGAGTTTACCGATTGGGCCGAAGGGCAGTGCCTAGCCGCGGTCGAAGAAGTGCGCTTGATCGCTGACCGCAACAAGTACGAGACGCTGAACCGCATCAAGCCGTTCATTACGAACTCGGTGATCGAGGTACACCCCAAGGGCCAAGCGGTGCGCAACGTGCGCAACACTACGGCCTACATCCTGTTCACCAATTACAAGGACGCGATCCCGATCGACGACCACGACCGGCGATACCTGGTCTTGTTCAGCCAGTGGCAGAGCCGGCAGGCGATCGACAGGTTCACGCGGGAGAACCCAAACTACTTTTCGACCCTGTATAGCCAGATCGAGGAATACCCCGGCGCTATTCGTCGCTGGTTCCTCGAACACGAGTTCTCCCCCAAATTCAACCCGAAAGGGACCGCCCCGATTACGGGGGCCAGGGGGCAGATGATCCGAAACGCCATGCCCGAGTGCATCCAGTGGATCGAAGACGCAATCGCCGAAAACCGCATCGCGGAAATCAGCTCGCAACTGCTCGATATCACCTTCACAGTCGACTATATGGCGGCAGTCGGGATCGAAGTTCCGCCACCGAAAACGCTATCCATGCACCTTCAGCGATACGGGTTCGAGCTGGTCGGCAGGTTCCAAATCAACAACGAAAGGGAACATCGAATGTGGACCCGCGAGCCTGACGTATTCAACGAAAGGGACGATTACGGCAACCCGATTCCGAACAAAACGATCGTCCGAAAGCTGCTCGAACAACGCAGATCGGAAATCGACGATGACTTGTAGTCGGGCTCGGACCCGAGAACCACCAGGCGGCCAAGGGGTCGCCTTTTTTACGTTTACGCGACCCGATCGCGGCCGGCGGGAGTTCGAAAGTGCGAAAAACGACGATCGGAAAAAAAATTTCTTGCACGAGTGTGTCAACTGCTCAAACCGCGAAAAAAATTTTCCGAAGCCCGAAAAAAATCGAATCACCGGATAATCGTGAAAAACGGGGCGACGGACCGTCAGAATTTCGAAAATTCGAAGCCGCCCCTAACCCGTATCCGGCGATTATCCAGCGAGTTTTGGTCGGAAGACTGCAATTTTCCTACTATTTTGGCCATTTCTGCACATTTTCGAAAAAATTTTCACGAGCAAACCAGGTAAGTCGCCGGATAATCGCTGAATCGCTGGATAACCCCCTGTTTTGACTCCGCGCCCCCAGGGAAAAAAAATAAAAAAAAGACAGCGTACACAAAGGCAAATATGCCCTTTTTCCGGCGATCCAGCGATTATCCGGCGACTTTTCGGAAACAGTGCATTTTTTGAGGTTTTTTGATTTTCCGGCCATCCGGGTCTATCGTCGATCCGCCGACCACCGTCCGACCCCGGTCCGACCTCGGCGAAAAAGCCCACCTGGCCGACCCCCGCAAATTTGACCTTTTTTGGAGGACACACCCCCCCTGCAAGTACCCTGGTAGCACCTTCCACCTGAAGTGGACGATTCACTTCATTTTTCTGGTATCGTTCACGACGCACGACCCATGTTTACACCGGAGGAGTCATGACCCCGAAGCAAGCCGAGTACCTGAACACCGTCCCACCCTCTGCAAAGGGGATTCTCGAACGCGCTTTCGCGAAATCCAGCTCGCGGACGAACGCCCTGAAAGGAAAATGTCTGCAATGCACAAACTACGATCGCCAGGAAGTTCGCGATTGCACCGTCGAACTCTGCCCCCTTCACGCCTACCGACCGTTTCAACCGAAGAGCCCGGCAGGCGCGGCGAAGACCACTTCGGGCGCGGCGAAGACCCAGGGCGCGGCGGCAGCTCCCGCGGATTGGGATGAGGACTTGGACGGCCCCTGGACACCCGAGAGCGAGGACAACGAGGACGAGAGCGATGATGACCTCTAAATCGAACACGTGCACCCGGTGTGGGGTACGGATGACCCCATTCGCGTCAATCTACGAACAGCGGGGCGGTGAATGCCTGCTGTGCCAGTCTAGGCAAGAGGGCTGCAACCCCATCGAAGCGGCCGAAGCCGTCAGCCGGCTTTATGAAGCCCTCCAGCAATACGGGGAAGGCGTCGACGTGTGTTGCTGCGGAGCCCCGATGGAGGGGCACCCCGACCCGCTGGATTCTGGACATACCCCAGTCAGCATGGCGGACTACCACCAACATTGCGCCAGCCAGGAGATTGATCGATTGAAGGGGATCATCGGCGAAGTGCATTCGTGGATTGTCTGCGCCCCAATCTCAACGGCACACGACATGATGGGCAATGCGACCCGGATCATCGAAATCACGAGCCCCACATATAAAGGACACGCCGAGTAAGGATCGGTGCCCATGACCTGAATCCAAAAAAAATTTGGCGTAACCGGCCCCCGGCAGATCCGCACACTCGTGCTTTTCTGTACGGGGGTTTCCTTTTGCACGGAAAAACGGGGTCCAAGTAAATTTCTTCAGTAGGTGCCTCTATGCATTTCATAACCTCTTCGAAATCGGGGCTCGGCGCACCCCCGCCCCGGAAAGCAAGTCCAGAAAGTACCTTTTGACCTATCTACGCAATGCACAGCAGCACGGGCCAGCTCGGGGCACAGCGGGCCAGCTCGGGGCACGATGCAATGCACAGCACGATGCAATGCACAGCTCGGCGCATCCGAGTGCAGCGGGTTTCAATCCAAGGACGGAAGGACGGGCCAGCCATGCACCCCAGCTCGGGGCGGGCCAGCTCAAGACATGCCGCTAGAACGCAATACGCGCCCCGTGGCCAGCCGATCGCATGGGCCAAGGTGGGGAGATAGCCAAGCGGGGTTCACGGGGCGCCAGCGGGGCGGAAAGCAAAAGGCCCGCATTGCGCGGGCCAATGGCTGAAACGGGTTGAATCTAAACCTTCGGTTTAGTGACAGGCGGATTCAATCCCGCACAGCTCGGCGGATTCTTTCCGCTTGCATCGGGTCGGGTAGCGTGAAAACCCCAACGACAAACAGCCCGCCCCAGCAGAGTAGACCGCTGATTAAATCGCCTTCGATCACTTTGGCCAGCAGTGCCAGAAAGGCACACACAAAGGCGAACCCCGCGCCGATCAATCTGAGAATGTCTATCAACATGGTGTGCACGCCTCAATCATGGGTGGAAGTAAGGTCGACGAAATAATCGCGGGCCAGCGAATACGATCCAAATTCAACACGGGGCACATGAATTGAATCGTTGACCGCATGGCCGAATGATTCCAATCCGACACCATGCCCCATTGCTTGCATTGCGCAATAGTGGCCGAATGCTTCCGGCGTCAATTCTCTATCGGCGCCATCGGTCGGCAATCCACATGCACGGGCGAAAAGGTCGACGACGTCCAGGCTCCCGCCATTGCGTGCCTCCATGTCAAACCAAAGCGTACGCGCGGCGCAATGGCACGACGCGTCGACGGTACGGGGCATTATTTCCATAATGTCTTTGCCTACCAGCTCGGCGCTATGCCCGGTTTCCTCCGCTTGCTCGGCCCATGCACTGGCGAAGAACGCGCGACGCATGCCGCGGGTTATCGCCCCGCCAATGATGCGCCGACAATTGCCGCAAAGTGATTTTGACGGCGCGGCACGATGGCCCGTGAAAGCGTATTGCTTTGCGCCGCAGATTGGAAGGCTCACGCCGTCGACGTCGTGCATCGCATGATCTAGCGCGGTTTCATCGTGCCAGCGGTTGACGCTGCTGGCGAAAGTTAGTTTGCTCATGCGTCGACTTCCTTCCTCAGTGCCGTATTAAAACAATCGGCGATGTAGTCCTTAATTGCGTTTCTGTCGCGCCCCGTAATGCGCAGATTGAAACCAAAGACAAGCGAAGGCGTGACGATAACGCTATGTTCCGTCCACCCGTCGTAATAGCCACCGTCGTTCATGTGATGAAAGGACGTTTTGAATACCAGTCTTTCGGGCGTGGACTTGTTGTCCAATTGAGTGCCAGCGTCGAAACCAGATCCGCTGGGCGAATGGTCGCGGATCAATTCGGCGATAACGGCACCGTGTTTTGCATGCCATTCCGAATTGCCGCGTTCAAGACAATTTGCTTGTGCAGCGATCCGCGACGCAATGGCCCGGTAAAGTTTCTTTTTCATTTTCAATTCCCCGAAATTTCGAAAGTGTAGACGTAGCAAGAGCAAGCCTTTGCATAGTTGATTGCATCATGGCGCCAGCAGAATTGCGATTGCTCGGATACGTCGACGCAATGGTGGGGCGCGTCGAATTGCGCCAGCCATTCGAGAATGCCTTTCAGCTCGGAATCATCCATTCCGGAATGATCGCCGTTGACCAGATAGGACGACCAGAAATAGGGCAACGTGTAGGTTTTGATTTGAACGGTGGGCATTATGTGCGCTCCAGAAAAGTTACTTTTGGACTTCAGCCCATGCGTGAAAAGAATGCTCGATGTCGTCGTGCACCGTGTCGCAAGTAAATTGCTCGCCGTTCCATCGGCCCGGAAGAGCGACGAAGAAGCCAGCACCCCGCTCAAGGTATTCAACTACGTTTTTGAATTCACGCCGATAGGCGGCCAGCAGTAGCAGTGTGACGGACGGCGGATTGTCGTAAAGCGCCATGATTTTGCCTTCGATCGTTTCCATTTGGCCATGCGCGCCCCGAGGACGGTGGACGTGCACTCGCGCTCCAATAGATAGGTGCACGCCATTGCGGTCGACGAAATTCATGATGCGGTCCTTTGCTCGGGTTGAATCGGCGTGAAAGGCTTCGAACAATCCGACCATACGAACCCGCGCGGGAGTTTGCCCAGCTCGGCGCCCCGCCCCGCTTCGTGCCATTCGGCAGTCTTGCGCAAGGTTGAATCGCGGTAAGTTGAATACAACGTGCCGTCCACGTCTTGATAGACAAATTCGACCATTCGCCAAATCTCTTTCATTTTGGCGTGCACGTATCCGTTGGCGAACCCTGCCAGCCATTGCGAATGCTTGCGTCGACCATTCGGGGCGCGCATGGCCAGCGGGGCGTAAACACGGGTTTGCAAATGCTCAAGAATTTCCGAATGCGACCAATGGCACAAGCGGGCCATTGTGAACAGCTCATCAATTCGGCTTTCGACGTCGCCACTATGGGCACTGCTACTGAAAACGTGATTCGATCCAGTCATGATTCAATCCCCCGCGCCGTTATCGAGTTTTCCCGCACATGCCAGCGAATGAAAAACGCAGTATCCGTATTGCTCGGCGGCAATCGCATAATCCAAATTGGCGTGGACTTCCGCGCCATAGGTGGCGCGGAATTTTCCCCGCGCCGATTGCTCCAGTTTGACGGGAAAATCCCCGTCGACGAATTCGTGGACCGTTTTCATGGCAATCCCCTGTTAAATCGAATTGCGGCGCAAGAGACGCGCGAGAATGTACAAGCGGAAAACCCCATGCGCCGCGGCATAGGCTCTTGCCGTACGTGGACCGCAAGAATGCTCAAGGTCGACGGCACGCAGTGCATGCTTTGCTTTCAAACAGAGATTGGACGCCATGATTGCCCCTATGATCTGAATCGGCAGGATTGCCGCACATGCCCATTCAATCGAATGGGTATGAGCTGGAACCCTAGAAAGTTACTTTGCGCGGGCCTTCGCCTTTTCCGCTTGAGCCTTGCCAGCGGGTTCCATGAGGCGGGCCAGAAGGACGTCGACGCCATCCTTGGCAAACTTGGTTTTGTGATCGCCGAGTTTCACGGGGCGGGCCAGCAGGGTTTTAAATTCACTCATGAGTGCACCTATCAATTGAATGTGGATTGTCGGCCCGCACGATGGCGGGCCATTCCTTGAAAAGTTACTTGGCCAGCAGCGAGCGGAGCAAATCAGAACCCGTGCATTCGCGCGTATGCTCGGCGAGGACGGAGAACGCCTTGTCTTTGAGCTGGGCATTCGGTCCCATCAACATCGAATTGATTCGTGCATCGGCACTGCGGCCATAATGATGGTCCGTGTACTCCGTGACAGCGTTCAACAGGCCGTAAGCGGTTTGTCCCGCCATATCGGCGCCCCGTGCATCGCCAGCGTATAGACGCAGAATCTCTTGCTCGGGTTTGCTGATTTTCGGGGCGCCATCGTCGCCTTTGTCGCGGTTTTGAATCGAAGGCTTTCCGAGAATCCGCGCAAGCAATTCTTGGCTATCTTCCGACTCCAGCTCGACACGGGCCATTGCCTGCAACACGGTCAATTGCTCGGCG